>JAQCJO010000089.1 GCA_027592925.1 Actinomycetota bacterium
GAGCCACTCAACCTCGGTAATAACCGCGAAGTCACGATCCGCGAGACTGCCGAAACAATTGCTCGCATTGTCGGCTTCAAGGGCTCACTGGTGTGGGACCCAACACGCCCAGACGGTCAACCTCGTCGACGAGTTGATGCCAGTCGCGCTGAACGCGAACTTGGCTGGCATAGCAACACCGACTTCGAAGATGGCTTGCGTCAAACAGTCGAGTGGTACCGCGCCAATCGTGCTGATGCCGAAAAAGCACCGCACTAACTCTGTGAACTTCCCCCCACCCCAGGTTCCGTCGCAAAATCCGACGCCGCCACCGCCACCGCCACCGCCGCCACGAGCAATTACACGAAAGCCAATACAGCGCAATAGTTATAAGCCAAACAACAACCCGTTTGTTTTCAGTAATGCCATCATCGCGATCAATCTCGGACTGTTCGTGTGGAGTCAGATCTCTGGAATCGATCGCTTCCAGTACAACATGTTTTTGTCTCGCATTTTTCTTGACAACGGTGAGTGGTATCGCTTGGTCTCTGCAGGCTTTGTGCACTTTGGATTGTTCCATGTGGCAATGAATATGTTTTTGTTGTTTCAACTTGGTCGAATGCTCGAACCAACGATTGGCTCCACCAAGTTTGCACTGATCTATTTCGCATCGCTGCTTGGTGGCTCGGCCGGCGCACTTTTGCTCAGCCCAAACGCCTTCACCGGGGGCGCATCAGGTGCAGTTTTCGGAGTAATGGCTACCGGTGTTGTAGGCATGCGCCAACAAGGTGCCAACCCATTCAAGTCCGGCCTTGGAATGACATTCGCCATCAACATTGTTCTCACCCTCGCCATACCTGGCATCTCGATTGGCGGCCACTTCGGCGGTGCTTTGGCAGGTGCAGTGTGTGGCTTCGTCATACTTGCACCAACGCGAATCAAGATTCCAGAGTTTGTTCAGTATGCAACCCCAATTCTTGTTGGTGCTGCAGCGATATACATCTCGCTTGCCTAGTTGCAACACCCACGCCCTACCGTCACGCTCGACCTCCCCGTTATCTGCAATTTGCCAGCGACTTCTCGCTATTACTCAATGTTAAAAAGGACCCCTTGTGCTTCAGACCCTTCGTGCCCCCATCTACCTACCGCGCGCAAATACCGACCCCGTGTCAAGCCCGCATGCTGCACTCGCAGTTTTCTCACTTGCACTTCGTCGTCCACTATGTGAAGAGGTGTTGGTCTTAATGCTCGACAACCAACTGCGTGGAGTAGGCCTGATGTCGTTCGACGCAGTCGCGTCCTTTACAAACAACGTCAATCATGCCATTGGTCTGTGCTCCTCGGTACTCAATGCTTCTTCGCTCAGCATCTGCACCGTCGAGCCTCATCTGCTCGGTCGCGATAACGATTCGAAATATTTAGAAATGACTCAAGACCTGTGCCGACATGCAGGCCTCAAACTCATCGATTGGCTTGTCGTCACTCGCGGTGCGGTGATCAATATCCGAGCCGTCAGTTAGTGACAGGCACAGCCACCACCGCAACCGCCACCACCACGCGGTGCTGGCGCTTGTTGCGGCGCAGTTGCCCCAACTGATGCAAACACACTCAGCAAGCGCACCGAGTTGTCATGACCTTGCGGACAAGATGCAGGGTCATTGGCTTGTGACATCGCGCGGCGCTCTTCAAAAACTGCGTCACATGTCTTGCATCGAAACTCGTACGTAGGCATGGCTCTAGTGTAGGAAGTGTGAGCACGCCGACACCACTTAAATCCCGCCCCACAATCACCAAACCAGTTACCGAATACGAAGCCGAGACGGGCGAGCCAGCCATGGCCCACATTGTCAAGACTGAGCCTGGCGAAGACGCTGCAGGCAAGGTGCTCGAGGCTCGCATTTATGGCACTCCGCTCGAAGCACTATGTGGTCATGTGTGGATTCCATCTCGCGACCCAAAACAATTGCCGCTGTGCGATAAATGTAAAGACATCTACGAGACATACCGCATGTTTAATGACGGACTCAACGAAAAACCTGAAGAGTAACTAACTACCTTTCAGCCTTTCAGCCTTTCAGCGAAAATTGCGCGCTGTAACTTTGGCGCCAACCGAGAGTGGTGCGATGTGTTCGGCAGCCACATTGATCACTCCACCGTCCCCCACCTCGAGCCTGCCGCGCACCAACAACGCCCCCGCACCACGTGCGGCGACGCGATATCGAATCCAGCATCCCGGTGAGCACACCACATTGATCAAACCGGTCTCGTCTTCTAAACTGATAAACGTCACGCCCTGAGCAGTTGCTGGTCGCTGCCTGTGCGTCACGGTGCCAGCAACCAACACTTTTTCGTCACCTCGCACACCACACATTGGCAACTCTGCGGCAGTAGTAACACCCATGCGCTCCAGTTCGGTTCGCAAAAATTCGGTGGGATGACCACTTGATGCAACACCAGTAGCCCACAAGTCGGCGATCATTTCGTCGATTGGTTGCATGCCTGGCAACTGCGGCGAAGCAGCACCCGTTGTTACACCCTGCAAACGATCGGGTCGCGACTGAATCACCGCGCCTGCACTCCATAACGCGTCGCGACGTTGTTGCCCGAACGATTCATTAAATGCTCCAGCCGTTGCAAGTGCCTCAAGTTGCGCGATGTGCAGTTGCGGTACTTTGCGCACGAGGTCTTCCATATTCACAAACGGTCGGTGTATTTCGATCTCGCGCGCAACTGCGCTGCTCAGACCACGCACCGAACCAACACCAAGTCGTACAGCCAACCCACCTGTCGACTCGCCGCATTCTTCCAGCGTTGCATCGGCACGCGAAGCATTGATGTCTACGCTGCGCATCACAACACCATGACGTTTTGCATCTTGCACTAACGAATGGGGTGCCCAAAAACCCATCGGTTGCGCGTTGAGCAACGATGCACAAAATACTGCTGGCTCGTGCAATTTGATCCATGCCGATGAATACACGAGATACGCAAAACTCACCGAGTGACTTTCGGGAAACCCATAACTCGCAAATGCTGACATCTTCGTAAAAATCAAATCGGCAACATCGCCAACGATGCCCCGCTCTGCCATGCCCGCATACAATCGCTCACTCAACCTGAGCATTCGCGACTGCGATCTCTTTGAGCCCATTGCTTGGCGCAACTCATCGGCTTCCGATGGCGTAAAACCAGCCACATCGATAGCCATTTGCATCAGTTGTTCTTGAAACAACGGCACACCCAATGTCTTGCCAAGACTGTTCTCGAGCAACGGATGTAGATACGTGACTGGCTCTTGACCATTGCGTCGACGAATATATGGATGCACCGACCCACCCTGAATCGGCCCTGGGCGAATGAGTGCTACCTCAACAACGAGATCATAAAAACGCCGCGGCTTGAGCCTTGGCAACGTAGCCATCTGCGCTCGCGACTCGATCTGAAATACACCAACCGTGTCGGCTCGACACAACATTGCATACACATCGTCTTCTTGCGGAATTGTTGCCAGATCTACTCGAACTCCACGAAACTCTTCAATCAAGTCGACTGCGTTGTGCAACGCCGACAGCATGCCAAGCCCCAATAAGTCAAACTTCACTAACCCTGCTGCAGCACAATCATCTTTGTCCCACTGCAACACACTGCGACCCTCCATGCGTCCCCACTCAACGGGGCACACTTCGGTCACGGGGCGATCACACATCACCATTCCGCCAGAGTGAATACCCAAATGTCGGGGTGCGTCTTGCACTTGCTGGGCAAGCTCAAGCACTGCAGCCGGAATATTGTGGTCGTCATTTTTGACCGTGACTCCAAGCGAGCCCCACGCATCCACTTGTTTGCTCCACGCATCTTGTTGGCCTGGCGCAAACCCAAGTGCTCGCGACATGTCGCGCACAGCAGA
>JAQCJO010000090.1 GCA_027592925.1 Actinomycetota bacterium
TGGGCAAATTGACGGATTTGATACTTCCGAATTTGCACTCACCCAAGCTAAGTTGCGCAATCCAAAATCTGCCTTGTACAACAAGATCGAGCAACTTCCCACTCAAACCTTTAGCGCGGTCGTATCAATTCATGTTCTTGAACATCTCAACCCACCAGAGTTGGATCGCGCAATAGAAATTCTCATACGATCGCTTACATCAAATGGTCGACTGATGATCGTCACTCCACAATTTGATGGTTTTGCACATAAACACTTGGGCTCGCAGTGGGACGGTTTTTCCGACAACACACACTGCAATCTGATGACAGCAACAGACATTCGCCGATTACTCACTCGCCATGGATTTACTCCAATCAAGGAATTCACTGATGGTCCTTGGAATGGTCCATACCTCACAAAATCAAAAATCGAAAAACTGCTGCTACAAATTCCCTGTGCACTCCAAGTTTTCACGGGAATCAAGCTCATGCCAGTCGGCTTCGGAGAGAGTTACGTAGGAATTTGGCAACTCTCACAACAATGACCTTTTAGTGCCCGGGATCGGACTCGAACCGATACAGCACTTTCGTGCCAGGGGGGTTTAAGCCCCCCGCGTCTACCATTCCGCCACCTGGGCTAGCCGTTTTAGGCTACGCGCGTTTGGGTCTGATCCGACCGCATGCTGGCACTGGCATCTGTTGTGAAATCAGTAGAAATAAAACCACGAATTGAAAGAATGGCCCACAGGGCTGTGCGCACTTGGTCGGCTACTGGAGCGACAAGGCGATTAACCACGATGACACCTTCGATCATGTCGCCCAACACCGCAACAAACGGACGGTCGCGAAGAGCCACTGCCACCACCCCGCCGTGTTCACGGCGGCGCACCGTGCGATCCACTCCAACCACTCGTGGCGGGCTGCGAAAGCTAGGTGCTTCGAGCCCAAAGCGCTGCGATTCGGCATTCAATAAACGCGCTGCAGCAGCAAATTGCACTGTCAAAGACCCCGAGCCATTTGCTGTGTTTCCGTTGGTCGCTGCGTTCACAGGGACATCGTGACACACCCCTGTGACACAGTGATCAGCCATGCCAAGTTCATCCACACATTCAGTTATGACTATGCAGCAGCCGCTTCACCGTTCCCTGAACCCAATGCAACAAGATGTCTTGGATGCTCTTTCGAAGCAACCTGATTGGACACCTATTTCTCGCGAGGTGGTTGAAGGCATTCGCACCCAATTGCATAACGGGCTCGCCGACATCGCCGAAAAACTCGATCCGCAACGCGCACTTTGGGTCAGCAAACACAAACTCACCACCGTGCATGGTTGCGAAGCACACCATATGGCCGGTCTTACCGACTTTGCATGGACTGTCAACAATGTCAAGGGCACAGTGCTACACAAAGCTGTCGAGTTGGGTCTCAATTGGCAAGGTGCTGTAATTCCGGCAGACATTGTCGACATCGCACTCAACCAACTTGCCGATGACGACATGGCAAGTGCTGGGCCATTCATCGAACAATTGTCGCCAAGCGAACGTGCGCAATTACGCAGTTCAGCAATTGATTTGTACACAAAGTTTGATGAGAGTTTTCCGCCGCTCAAAGCATCATGGCGACCAGTGCTCGAGAGCAGTGCACGATATGAAATGTTTGGTCAACGCATCAACCTTTCAACTCGTGCCGACCTCACACTTGGTGCACCTGGCTCAAAAGTGATTGTCGATCTCAAGTCTGGTCGCATCCAAGCAAGCCACCGCGAAGAGCTGCGTTTTTATGCTCTCGTCGAAGCCATGCGCACAGGTCAAGCGCCACGACGACTTGCCACGTACTCTCTTGTTACAGCTCGCGCCGAAGTTGAAGATGTCACAGAAGGCGTGTTGCAAGCAGCAGTGCGCAAAACCATCGATGGCATTCATCTGCTATTCGAGCTGCAGCGTGATCGTCGCGAACCAACAACACGACCTGGCACATCATGTTTGTGGTGTCCTCTTGCAACATCGTGCACTACTGGCATCAAATACTTAGCCCAGCGCGACGATCCAGATGCAGTGCTCGACTACTAGCGCAGTCACCCAACTGTTCAGTTTGTGTCTTGCCCCATCAGCGCAACCGGTACACCAAGACCCAACGAACTTCTAAAAGTTGCAATCAACTTCCCTGTCTGCACAGCAGGTTTTGGAATGCTCAGCACGTCTGGGCCTACATGGCTTGCAACGGCATAAATATCTTTGACGTTTAATACAAAGCCCCACAATGACGCAGGCCCCGGATGCATCGATGGCGCAGTAACAATCTCGACGACAACACTTCCCAGCCGATGAAAACCTTGTTGCACATTGTTGCCCGCATCTCGTACACGCTTGAGCGGCGCACCAGTAACCGCAGTCAATGCATCTGATGTGCGCATCAAATCTGGCGTATTGATCACCACGTGATCTACTCCGATCACACCCAGATCAAAATCCACCTGGACACTCGCAGCAATTAGGGAATCAACAATCGCATGACTGGTTGCAACGCCATCGATGTTCGTCGCATCTTCTTCTGCTCCATGCAGAACCCATGAATGCAATCCTGGTTTAAGCGATGTATCCAAGCGCAACGCAACGTCACCGAGGGCAGCACAATTGCTTTCGTCAAACGAGATTCCGATGAGAGCCCAATTTTGAGCCTCTCCACCAACAATTAGTTCACTAATTCGTGCCTGATCGGAAAGAGGCACAACAGAAACTTTTGTTTAGCCGCGACCCATGTTTGGACGCTTGCCGTGGTTGGCCTTTGAGCGGCGCATACGCGCTTTTTTCTTCTTTGTTTTCTTCGACATAGTCCCGACACGCTATCGGCAGACTCGGCTAATAACGCCTTTAGCCCTGGCGCCACCTGGCTCGTCCGTCAGAATACGCCACCCCACTCGCATTGGTTTTAGCGCACACATACGACTTTCCATTGGTGTACACGCCCGTCGCACCCTTTGGCTTGCACCAAGCACCTGGGTACACGGAAACACCCACTGAAGCCGGAGAAGTTGCAGTAGGCGATGTTGCTGTAGGTGAAGTCGCAGTGGTCTTTGGAACTGTTGCTGTAGGCGATGTCGCCGTTGTCTTTGGAACTGTTGCTGTAGGCGATGTTGCTGTAGGTGACGTGCGCATCGTACCCATCAGTGGTGCTTCAGACCACGGTGCAATCACTAATCCTGCGCACGACGAGTTGAGCAGGTTTTTGATTCGTCTCCACTCTCTTTTATCCATCGACAAGTTCCATCGAGCCTTTACCGAGATCCAATTACCGAGATACGTGCACAAGTACGACTTCAGTGGCGGCACCCAATTGGATGGATCCCTGTCACTCTTTTGTTGGTTCACATTGTCAGTCACAGCAAGCAGACTTCGTTTATCACTTGTGTCGTTGGCATACGCATTACGCGTGGCAGCCGACCATGCCCATGCGCCAGAGTCCCATGCTTCTTTGAGAGCAACAACATGATCAATATCAATGTCGGCTGGGTCAGACCATCGCGCACCGTCATAGGGAGATACCCAGTCGCCAGCTATTACTTTGCACTTATAGGGGTTTACTTGAGGCAATGTCACGCTGTCTCGTTTGAGTACCTGTTCGCGTGCATTACATCCATCACCATCAATGTCTCTCCAGTGTTTAAACAATGCACGCACGTATCCAGCGCCACGTTCGTTCTCAACTCGAATGTTTTGTAGTAGTCCAATCGCAGAACCACCGCCCGCTCGCAACATGCCCGATGCTTTTGCGCGCTCAG
>JAQCJO010000025.1 GCA_027592925.1 Actinomycetota bacterium
GAGCCACATGCCGATCTTGAAAGCGCAAAACTTAAAGGCGCAAATCTTCAAGGTGCAAACTTGGAGGGCGCCGACCTCAGTGGCGCAGACCTCAGACGAGCCAACCTTGTTGGCGCAAACCTTGTTGGCGCAAACCTTGTTGGCGCAAACCTCACAGGGGCACAACTTTGGGGTGCAGAAATGTTTGGCGCCGATCTACACCGAGCCAACCTGGATGGAGCAAATCTTGAAGGCTCCAACCTCAGAGAAGCCAACCTTGATGGAGCAAATCTTGAAGGTACAAACCTTGAAGGTGCAAACCTCACGGATGCAAATCTTGCGGGCTTCGACCTTTGGGGCGACAATTTGTTGGGCGCAAAACTTGTCAACACCAACTTGGCGAACGCCATCCTCACTGGGGCGACAATGCCGGACGGAACAATCCACGACTAGTCACCGTAAATCGGTTTTTACATCGGTACTAATTGCGCGTGAACGAGCTCACCACTTCAACGTGCGGCGTGTTTGGAAACAGATCGAGAACCGTGACCCCTTCGCATGCATAACCCGCGTCGAGTAATAAGCGAATATCGCGCGCGCCTGCAACCGCATCGCAACTGACCAACACAATGCGCTTGGCCTCGGTCGCGACAATGGCGTTAACGCCCATTGCTCCAAGTCCGTTTCGTGCAGGATCCGCAATCACGAGTCCGGCGTCTTGAACACGCCATTGTTCGACTGCAATCTGTTCGATTGACACGTCGTGGTCATGTAAATTACTGCGGGCATCCGAACATGCTGACGGATTTGATTCGACAAGAACTACCGGTATGTCGGTGTCGACAAGGGTTGCAGTAAAGAGACCAACTCCACCGTACGCATCGATAATCGGACCGTATTCTCCCGACAACGCAGCATCGCCTGCCGCATCGTTGACAGCTGACACCAACAACTCTGCTGCGACTTGAGAAGCCTGAAAAAACGAAGCCATCGAAACCTGTAGCGAAACACCTTGCACGACTTCGTGCAACATCTCTTTGCGGCCGACCACTACTTGCGATGGCAAACCAGTAACAGTCGCACCATGCACATCTTCGCCGTCTTCGTCATGTAACCAAATACCAACTTCGCCAGTTTCGACACCGCAGCGCAACGTGGCTTCTGTCGCCCCAGTTACTCGCACGTCGCCAATAAATTCATTGAGCAGTGGGTGTGCGACAAGACAAGTAGGGGTGTCAATCACATCGTGAGAGCCGCCGCGACGAAAACCTAGTCGACCATCTGGAGTAACAGCCATGCGCAATGTTGTGCGCGAGGCCGTTGGATGCACAAAGCCACCCGCAGTTACTTCGAGCGTTTCGATCTTGCCATTGCGGCGCAAGGCTTCACGAACAATGGCGACTTTTGCTTCCATGTGCTGCGCAACGTCAAGGTGCTGCCACGAGCAGCCACCGCATCCACGGGCCACATGCTCACAGGGTGGAACAACACGATGAGTGGATGGCTCAATAATGCTGGCAACTGTGCCGCGAGCAAAATCCTTTTTGGCTTGAGTGATCTGCACATCCACTAATTCGCCTGGCAATGCTCCCGGCACAAACACCACTCGCCCATCTGCCAGGTGTCCAAGTGCATCTCCGCCAGCGACCAACCGCTCAAAACGCACCTGTTCATTATTCACTGCAACTCATGCTACGACCCAAATGCAAGCCAACTAGGATGAATGACGTGACGCTGCCAATTCAGATTGCGCCCTCTGTTCTTCCAGTCGATTTTTCGAAACTTGGTGAAGCAATCGTCGCGCTCGACGAAGCAGGCGTCGACCTCATTCAATGGGACGTGATGGATGGTCAGTTTGTACCCAATCTCACGTTTGGTCCCGACATCATTGCTTCAACACGCTCGCTGACAAAGTTGCCATTTGAGGCTCACCTCATGGTGCTCACGCCCGACGTCATGGCCAAGCGCTATGTAGAAGCTGGATGCCAGCGATTGATCGTGCACGCCGAGGCGTGCACGCACTTGCACCGCACGCTCGGCAACATTCGCGAACTTGGTGCGACAGCGGCAGTTGCGCTCAACCCTGCAACGCCGGCGAGTGTGGTTGCCGATGTGCTCGACCTCGTTGACATGGTGTTGGTCATGACTGTCAACCCAGGCTTTGGTGGCCAGAGTTACATCGCAACGATGGAACCAAAGATTGCTGAAGTACGTGCGATGATTCGCAAAGCCGGCTTAGACGACGTAGTCAATGTTGAAGTTGATGGCGGCATTGGCCCAAAGACAATTGCCGGCGCAGCAGCAGCTGGCGCAAATGTTTTGATTGCAGGTAGCGCATTGTTTAAGGAGCCAAAGGGCCTCAAGCATGCAGTTACCGAGTTGCGCGCAGCAGCAACTGCTGCATTTAAAAACTAATCTCGCCGAGTTCGCTCTTTGCGCGCACGGCGCTGACGTATTCCCCTACTTGCTTGGCGCGATACTTGGCGCGACATCACAAGCACAAACAAACCGCCAACGACTATAGCAATTGCAATCAATATTGAAAGCACAATCAACAACTTGTTGTCGAGTAACGGACCAAGCACTCCGGTGTCGATCGTTGTGCCATTTTCAAAAATCGTACGCACTGGATCTTCCAGATTTGGACATACGCCAGTTGCGCCGTTGATACCGACTACCGCATCTCCACCAAACAACGGTGCGTTTTCGCGAACTTTAGAAACTAGCAACGGCGAAAATGGATCGCTCGCAGCACCAACGATGTAGCGAGTGCCCTCATCCAGAAACTTTGTGTCTTGTCCGTAACGCACCTCTACGGTGTCGTTCGTGATGTAGCCACTTGCCGTACCAGCACGCACCTGAATTACACGGAACGTTGCAGTCGTGTCGGCAATTGACAACAATTCACCCACAAACACCATCTGTGGTGCCATCGGTATTGCGCATCCGGCAGGAATTGTTGTTGCAGCAGACGCATTGATGGGCAACGTGGTCTCGACAACACCTGTAATGTCACCTTGCTCGTCAGGCACTGAGTCGCCAGGAGCAATGACCACTGGCGCAACGGTGTCGACAGGTGGGGCGGGAGGAACGGTTGCGCCAACTGAAAATGTTGGCGCAAACAGAACGCCAGTGACCACAATGGTTGCCGACGCCAGAACCATTCGTGTGCGCACGAACGTAATTCTACTTGTTTAAATTCTCTTGACGAGTGCCTCGACCTAGCGGCCGGTAAAGCGTGGTTCGCGTTTTTCAATAAACGCGGTCATGGCTTCCACCGTGTCTTTGGTGCCGAAGTTGACAGCCTGCGCAGCACCCTCGTCGTCTAGCGCTTCTTCGAGCGTGACGTTGGCAGAATTGTTGAGTAGTCGCTTGGTTTGCGCCAGTGCAATCGGTGGGCCTGCGGCAAGACGTGTAGCCCAGTCCTGCACAAATGCATCGAGTTGTGCATCTGCAACCACTCGATTGACAAGACCAAAACGTTCGGCTTCGGCAGCACCAATGATGTCGGCGAAAAACGCAAGTTCTTTTGCTCGGTGCAAACCAACCCTGCGTGGCAACACCCATGAACCACCAAAGTCGAGCGACAAACCACGCTTGGCAAAAATCTCGGAGAATCGTGCGTTGTCTGATGCCACAATCAGGTCACACATGAGAGCCATATTGCAACCAGCACCCACTGCGACGCCGCGAACCTTGGCAATAGTGGGCTGAGGAATACGCGCTAACGCATTGCACACATCAGAAAGATGGCGCATAGATGCGAGCCTGCTCTGATTTGCTCGCGGGTCGGGAGCACCATCAGATTTTCCACCGCCCAAATCGGCTCCGCTGCAGAACGCCTCACCGGTTCCTGTGAGCACCATCGCACGATCTTGCTCGTTGGTGCCGACCTCACGAAATATTGTAAGCAACTCGGCCCACATCGTTGCATTGGCAGCGTTCTTCTTAGACGGACGATTCATTGTCACCGTCACGATGCCATTGTCTCGTGTGACGAGAAGTGTCTCAAATGTGCTTGATGCGCCTGAAATCCCCATGGAATAGACGATACTGAACGGATGGGATTTAATCCGAATCGCAAACACGTCAAGCGCACGAGCGACTACCTCATTGTTGGGTCTGCACTACTTGTAGTGGTGCTACTTGTGGTGTGGGCGTTTGCCGGATAACGGAAGCATGGCACCGAAACCAAAGCGCAAGAAACAGCCCGGTATTTGGGAAGGCCTGTACGGCAAAATTCAGGTGAGACGCGTGCAGCCTTATGAGGCACTCAAGGCATATGTATGCCCTGGTTGCAACCGTGGTATTCCAGAAAAGATGGGACACTACGTATGTGTGCCAGCGGAGGCAACCGATTTGCGTCGTCACTGGCACTATGCATGTTGGGACAGACGCACTGTATCTACTAGATAGAAACTGTTTAGAAAATATCTACAAGCATTTCGAGTTGCGTGCCGAGTACGCAGGCCACATCAAAGCGCACTGATTTGACTAACGATAAAAGTGGATCATTTGATGCACGTAATGAGGCACGAAAATCGGCAGTTGCGCGGCGCACTTTAAGTTGCTTGGCAGGCGTGACTGCTTCGGCCGGAGTACCAAACGCATTACTTGCTCGTGCCTTCACTTCGCACACCACAAGCACGCCGTCCTTACAAGCGACAACATCCAGTTCGCCACGCTTGCATCGCCAGTTGCGAGCGACAATTACATAACCGTGTTGCTCGTACCAACGCGACACCAAATCTTCTGCCCACTTGCCTCGCGCAACACGCGCAGCAGCAGGCGCTTTTAGAGATCGATTGGTGGCAGCTCTTCGATGTTGAGGTCTTTGAAACTCAACACTCTCACGCGCGGAACGAAGCGGCTCGTGCGGTACATGTCCCAAACCCATGCGTCACTCAACACCACTTCCATCAACGGACGAGGTCCTTCGGACATCACCTTGACATCAACATTGTTGGCCAAATAAAAACGGCGATCTGTTTCGACGGCATATTTAAACATACCGACAACGGCCTGATACTCCTGGGCGAGCTGCAGTTCGCGCTCGGCCTCGAAGTTTTCGAGATCGTCTGTGTTCAATGTGTATTCGAGAGTCTCAAATGCGACGATTACTGGTCGTCGCGCTTTTCGCGAACCTTGGCAGACTTGCCGGTGCGCTCGCGCAAGTAATTGAGCTTGGCACGACGTACGTCGCCGCGCTTCAGGATCTCAAGCTTCGATACCGATGGGCTGTGCACTGGAAATGTGCGCTCGACTCCTACGCCGTAGGACAACTTGCGAACGGTGTACGACTCGGCAATGCCAGAGCCAGTGATTTTGGTGACGTTGCCCTGAAACACCTGAATACGCTCTTTGCCACCTTCAACAACGCGCACGTGCACTTTCACTTCATCGCCAGGACCCATCTTTGGAATGTCGGTGCGCTTGAACTGATTATCGACGAGGTCGGTGGTCTTCATGGGGTATGTCCTGTTCAGATGGTGAAGTTAGAAGGATACGGGCTCGGCGGGAACTCTTCCAACAAGCGTTGCTCGTCTTTCGTGATTCCTCCGCGTAATTTCACCAAATCTGGGCGCTTTGCCAGGGTCCGATGAAGGGCCTGAGCGCGTCTCCAGCGCTCTATTTGAGCGTGATTTCCGTTGCGCAGAACTTCTGGCACCTGCCAGCCCCGAAACTCTGCAGGGCGCGTGTAATGCGGCTCTTCAAGCAAACCCGATGCGCCAAAACTCTCGGTTATTGGCGACATTGCGTTGCCCATGACTCCTGGCAACAAACGAGTCACTGCCTCGATGATGAGGCACGCCCCCACTTCGCCGCCAGCGAGCACAACATCGCCAACTGAAACTTCTTCGTCAACCAAGTGTTCACGAATGCGATGATCAACACCTTCGTATCGGCCGCACAACAAACTAAAACCTTCGAGGCTTGCAAGCTTGTTTGCAAATGCTTGATCAAATGGTTTGCCACCTGGCGACAGCAACAGCAATGGACGCGGTGCACCCGATTTTTCGAATGAATCAAATACTGGCTCGGCGCGCAGCACCATGCCAGCACCGCCGCCAAACGGTGCGTCGTCTACCGAATGATGCACGTCGGTTGTGTGTTCACGCAAGTCGTGGGAACGCACATCGACCAATTTTTCGTTGCGTGCTCGACCGAGCAAACTCTCTGAGCAAAAGTTGTCGACCAACTGCGGGAACAGTGTGAAAACGTCAATTCGCATAGATACGTCTCATGCTTCATCACCAATTTCAAATAAGCCTTTGGGTGGATCAATGGTGATGCAACCATCCACGTTGGAGACAATGAAAGGTGTTGGCACAAGCGCGCCAGACTCGAGTTCCATAATCGGGTGAGCCGGATTATCGATCACTGCAACGCACACGCCGTAATTGTTTCCTTCTGTATCGACAACTGTTGACCCAACCATCTCATGTACCCACACGACTGACGGATCGTCAATTGGATAGCCATACACATCAGAGTTTGTGAGACGCTCGGCAATATTGCGATCATCCAAATCTTTAAATGTCATCAACCAACGCTCAGCCTGAGCTTTTGATTTGGAGATTTCGTACCACTTGCCGGCAACCCAGAGTTTGGATCCGACGGCAACACGTTTGGCATGACTATTGAAAATATCGACATACATTTCGCCATGAACTCCGTGGGGTCGCCCTAAGCGACCGACATGCAACAGACCTACTGGAGGCGTGTGGTCAGTCGTCGACGAAGTCGACATCGACATCCACGCCATCGCGTGTTGCGGCTGCACGAACGACCGTGCGAATGCTCATTGCAGTGCGGCCACGACGACCAATGACGCGACCAAGATCGCCTTCACCAACACGAACTTCAAGAACAATTTTGTCTCCGTCAGTTACACCCTCGACACGAACTGCGTCTGGGTTGTCAACAATCGAGCGCACGACATGGTCGAGCACCGCGGTTGCTACTGGAGCGGGAATGAGATTGGCCGAGTCAGTCACGGTAAGTACAGATGACCGAATTATTTAGCGGTCTTGGCAGGCTTGGCTGGCTTTGTAGCCATGAACTCTGCCCATGCGCCAGAAATTTCGAACAACTTCTTGACGCGCTCGCTTGGCAATGCACCTTGCTTGAGCCACTTGAGGGCTTTTGCATTGTCAACAGTGAGCGCTGATGGCTCGGACTGTGGGTGATAGTTGCCAAGGATTTCGAGGAAGCGACCATCGCGGGCAGAACGGGTATCGGCAGCAACGATGCGGTAATGCGGTTGCTTGGTTTTGCCCACTCGTGTGAGGCGAAGCTTTACTGACATGACCTGCAGGCTATCGGGGCGGAAGGCGTGAGCCCAACGCCGCAGTCAAATCGATATCGCCCGATGGAATGCTGCCGGGGGCACCTCCGAACATGGCTCCTAAGCCGCCTCGGCCGCCGCCTTTCTTGCCTTTTCCGCCGCCACTTCCACCACCGCTTCCACCACCGCTTCCACCACCGCTTCCACCACCGCTTCCACCACCCATGCGCTTCATCATCTTTTGCATTTCCGAGAACTGCTTGACGAGTTTGTTCACGTCCGAAACCTGCGTGCCAGAGCCCTTTGCAATTCGTGTGCGCCTAGAGCCGTTGATAATCTCGGGTTTGCGTCGTTCCTCAGGTGTCATCGAACGAATAATTGCTTCGGTCACTTTGACCATGTCGTCCGAGATCTGCGCGTCCTTTGCTTCTTTTGGTAACCCTGGCAGCATGCCCATCACGCTCGACAACGACCCCATTTTCTTGAGCTGTTGCAACTGATCCAGGAAATCGTCGAGAGTAAATTCGCCGTCCATCAACTTTGCGGCTGTGGCTTCGGCCTGATCTTTTTCAAATACTTTTTCGGCTTGTTCAATCAGTGTGAGCACATCGCCCATGCCAAGAATTCGGCTGGCCATGCGATCAGGATGGAACTGTTCAAACGCATCAATCTTTTCGCCTGTTGCGGCAAACGCGATTGGCTTACCGATTACTTCTTTGACCGACAGCGCAGCACCACCGCGAGCATCACCGTCCAGCTTTGCAAGAATCACACCCGAAATTGCGAGTGTCTCATCAAAGGCTTTTGCAACGGTGACCGCATCTTGACCCGTCATTGCATCGACTACCAAAAATGTGTAGTGCGGTGAAACAACTTTGGAGATGTCTGCAACCTGCTGCATCATCTCTGCATCAATTGCCAAGCGTCCCGCCGTGTCAACAATCAATACATCGCGGCCAAGGCGTTGTGCTTCCGCCAAACCAGCAGCAGCCGTAGCGACAGGATCACCAGCGATTGAAAAAACTGGCACACCTATTTGTGCGCCGAGAACCTTAAGTTGCTCGACTGCTGCAGGGCGTTGCAAGTCGGCGCCAACCAACAGTGGGTTGCGGCCTTGCGACCTAAACCATGCTGCCAACTTGGCTGCGCTCGTTGTTTTACCGGAACCCTGCAAACCAGCCATGAGCACAACTGTTGGCGGGTGCGATGCGTACGTAATTTTTAATGTCTCGCCACCGAGCATCGCAACGAGTTCGGCATTAACAATCTTGATAATTTGTTGGCCAGGGTCAAGAGCTTCGGAAACTTGCGTGCCAACTGCTTGCACACGGATGCGCTCGATCACGTTGCGCACAACTCCAACGTTGACATCGGCTTCGAGAAGTGCAGTGCGGATCTCGCCCATTACCTCGTCAACATCGGCTTGCGTAAGCCTGCCCTTGCCGCGCAGTCGCTTAAATACGCCGCCTAAACGATCGGAGAGATTGTCAAACATGAGTGCTGAAAAGGCTACTCAAAGAGTGCATCAATAAATTCGGTTGGATTAAACACAACCAAGTCGTCGATGGTTTCGCCAAGGCCCACAAGCTTGACCGGTATTCCTAATTCGGTTTCTATCGCGAACACAATGCCACCTTTTGCAGAGCCATCAAGTTTGGTCAGCACAACTCCGGTTACCTGCGTTGCATCTGTAAATTGCCGGGCCTGCTGCAAACCATTCTGACCAGTCGTCGCATCGATCACCAGCAACACTTCTGTTACTTTGCCAGCACCCTTTTCGGCAACTCGACGAACCTTGCGCAACTCTTCCATCAGATTGGTATTGCTCTGCAACCTTCCTGCAGTGTCGGCAAGCACCAAGTCGATATTGCGCGAGTGTGCGCTTTGCACTCCGTCAAAAATTACCGATGAGGGATCTCCGCCTTCCGCACCGCGAACGATCTGTGCACCAGACCGTTCGGCCCATGTTGACAACTGCTCACCAGCTGCAGCCCGAAACGTGTCGCCCGCAGCCATCAATACTGTGCGACCAAGCGCAATCTGTTGAGCCGCAATTTTGCCAAGACTTGTTGTTTTGCCTGCACCATTGACGCCAACCATCAGCCAAATATTTGGCCCACCAATATTTGCTTTAAAATTGAGATCCCGACTTGTGCCGACTAACTGCGACGACATGTTGCTGCGCAAAGCATCGATGAGTTGTGTGGGCGTGGTGATCTCTTTTGCTTTGACCCTGGCTTGCAGAGCACCCAACAAACTTTGAGCAACGCGCACTCCTACATCTGCTCGTAACAACGCTTCTTCAAGCTCGAGCCAGGTTGCGTCGTTAATCTCGCTGCGACCAAGTACCGAACCAACTGCGCCGCTGAACGAACTGCGAGCCTTTGCCAATCTGTCACGCACCGAAAGCGGCGCTGCTAAAACGGCTTCAACGGCCGCTGCTGCTGCAGTAACGACAGGTGTAACAGGTGCAACGCGCTGAATTTGCGGTACCGCACGAGCCTTGCGGCGGTTGATCGCCACAACACCAATGCCAAACACCAAACCGGCAATGGCCAATAACAAAAAAATCATTGGGAGCGAAGAATTATTCATCTATCTCTCACGCTATGCACAAAAACCGATTACGAAGCAGCAGCGGCAGCGCGCTCAACAATGATTCGCGACGAGCCACCTGGCTGCATTGTTACGCCGAGTAAGCAGTCTCCTGCCTCCATCGTGCGCTTTTGGTGACTCACGATCAACAACTGTGCTTCTTGACGAAATTCGCTAATCAGACTCAAGAATCTGTGCAAGTTGACGTCATCTAATGATGCCTCAACTTCGTCCATCACATAAAACGGTGAAGGGCGACTGCGGAAGACTGCAAACAAAAATGCAAGCGCGGTCAGCGAGCGTTCACCACCCGAAAGCAAAGAGAGTTTCTTGACATTCTTGCCACTCGGCTTGGCCTCTACTTCAATACCGGTGTTCAGCAAATCATCTGGCGAAGTAAGCAACAGCTTGCCCTGACCGCCGGGAAACAACATTGAAAAGAGTTTTTCGAAGTTGTCACGCACGTCGGCAAATGCCGAGGCAAACGTGGACTGAATTTCCAAATCAACTTGCTTGATCACTTTGATCAACTCGCGACGAGTGTTCTTGACGTCTTCCAATTGCTCTTCCAAGAACGTGTGTCGCTTTTGCAACTCGTCAAACTCTTCAAGTGCGAGCGGATTGATTGGACCCATCAGGCGCAATTCGCGCTCGAGTTCGCGCACACGAGCGATTGGCGAGGTGCCTTCTGGCAACTCTGGCTGATGCGTGTCAATTGCTGCTTGCGGTTCAACCGAGTGGTCACGACGCAAGGCTTCGATTGTTGCTTCAAGACGCATGCGCACTTCGGCTTCTTCTATTTCAACACGACGATTGCGCTCACGACGCTCTTCCAACAACTGTTCGTTGGATGTGCGGTCCTTGCGAGCCTCATCTAATCGCTGCGAAATTGCGCGCACTTCGTCGCTTTGACGACGACGAATCTCTTGCAGCTCTGCCTGACGCGCATCCAGTGTCGCCGAATGCTTCTCGACCAGCGTGCTCAAACGCACGAGTGTGCTCAGATCAATTTCTATTTTGTTGCGGCGCTCAGCTGCTGCGTTTCGCGCCTCAACGTCGGCATTGAGTCGGGCTTCAACATCGCTCAGTCTTGATTGCAAGAACTGGCGTCGCTCCTGCAAACCAGCCGACTTCACTTCGAGATCGTTGCGCAATACAGACAACAAACCCTGCAGTTCGGCTTGCACTGAACGCAACGAGTCGTACGCAAACGACAAGCGTGCATTTGTTTCTGTCGCAGAAGAACGATGACGCTCGAGCAACGTCAGTGCTGTTGCATGAGTATCGCGTGCTTGTGCCATGCGCGTGCGCGCAGTTGCCAAATCGGATTCTGCTCGACCAAGTGCTTCCTTGGCGCGCTCGGCCCGACGATGCGCTTCTTCAAGCGCCGATGCAGTGACATTGCTGGTGCCAACTCGCATACCGGAAGATGCAAATCGGTCGCCGTCACCGGTAATCACTACCGCTTCAGGATGCGCAAGCGCTGCTTCAACAGCATCAGCCCACGACTGAACAAACACCACTCGCGACAACAACACATCGAGCAATCGATTCACTTGCGTTTCGTGTGCTCCTACCTTTGCTCGTACATGTGATCGCAGGCTTGTGCCGTTATTGATCAACGGTGTGCTTGGCACTGTTGTAATGGCATTCAGTGCCAGCACCGCACCCATCGCACCAGTTTGGCGCAACTCTTGCAGTGCGCGGCGTGCCGCATCAACGTTTTGAGCAACCACTGCCGACAGCGCATCGCCGAGTGCAACCTGCACAGCAACACGTCGCTCGGTATCGATGTCGATCATGCCGCTCAATGCGCCAAGTGTTCCTTCTATATCGCGCAATGATGCAGCACTTGTGCCGTTGGCATCCAGTGTGAGTTGCAAAGACTCTGCACGCGATGCCGATGTTGAAGCATCAGATTGAGCCGTCGAAAATAAAGACTGTGCACTATCAACTGCAGACTCTGCAGCAACACGCGCGGCATCTGCATCTACGAGGCGCTGAGCCAGTTCAGTTTCATTGCGTGCATCAGTGGCCACAATGTTGCGTAGTCGATCAATCTCTTCGTTGAGCCCGCGCACGCGCGCCGACAGCTCTGCAACTTTTTGCGAAGCAACTTGTGCCTCTTCAAGTGTGCTGCCCTGATCTGTGGCACCGGTTGCACTGACTGCTTCAACTGCCACAATTTGCTCTGCCACCTTCGCCAAGTCGCTGCGCAGGTTTGCTGCATCGGCCTCGAGCGTTGCGATAACACCTGAGTCCATCAACTGGCCTCGGTCGCGCTCGACCGAACGACGTCGCTCGGCCAATACTGCAAGTAGACCACGCGCACGACCGCGCAATTGCTCAATGCGCACGAGTTCGTCATTCACTCCAGAGTCTCCGCGAGCAGACAACTGTGCTTCTGCAGCCATGACTGCGGTGTCTAATGACGATAATTTTGCGCGCAATCCGCGCTCGGCTTCCTCGCCTGCCAACTTGTCATTGGCCAGATTGGTTAACCGTGCTTGAAAACTTTGCAACTCACGACCAGCAAGAAACATTTGTAGCAAACGCATTTCGCCAATGAGTGCGCCGTGTCTGCGAGCCGACTCTGCTTGGCGCTCAAGTGGGCGCAAGTTGCGACGTACTTCACGCAACAAGTCTTGGGCGCGCATCAAGTTGGCTTCAGTTCCTTCAAGACGGCGTTCTGCTTTTTCTTTGCGCTTGCGGTGCTTAAGCACACCAGCTGCTTCTTCAATAATTCCGCGTCGATCTTCTGGACGCGCATTGAGCACAGCATCAATTTGTCCTTGGCTGACGATCACGTGCTGTTGACGACCAACGCCGGCGTCGGAAAGTAGTTCTTGTACGTCGAGCAAACGACACTCGACACCGTTGATTGCATATTCACTCTCGCCACTGCGAAAGAGCACACGACTGACGGTCACTTCGGTGAAGTCAATTGGCAACAAACCAGCCGAGTTATCGATGGTCAGCATGACCTCGGCCCGACCGAGTGCTGGACGCTTGGACGTGCCCACAAAAATGACATCGTCCATCTTCTGGCTGCGCACCGACGACGGTGCCTGGGCGCCGAGCACCCACGCAATGGCATCAACCACGTTGGACTTGCCCGAACCGTTTGGCCCCACCACTACGGTGACACCCGGTTCGAGCTCCATCACGGTGGTATCAGCAAAAGACTTGAAGCCTTTGAGAGTCAGCGATTTAAGAAACACGTCAAACGGCGAGAATAGTAGAAAAATCGGCTTTCTGTAGCATTTTCAGCATTTTTAGCGCTGACAGACCGCGCAGTAACAGGTGGTGCGCCCGGCAACCGTGGTGCGCGAGATTCGAGCCTTGTTGCATGTCAAACACATCTCGCCCGCTCGCCCATACACACGATGCTCGTTTTGATAGCTACCGGTGTCACCCATCACGTCCACATATTGCGTGTCGTCCAGGGTGCTGCCTCCCGAGGCCACTGCATCACCCAAAATCTGCACAATTGCCTTGTGTAATCGCTCAATTGTTGGCATCGACAACCGCTCTGGCACCCTGCTCCAGCGCAACCCTGCACGATGCATGATCTCGTCTGCATAAATATTTCCGATACCGGCAATCACGCTTTGATTGAGCAGTGTGCCCTTCAAATTGCCCCGCTTTCCAGCAAATCGTTGGCGCAATATTTCGGGTGTGAACTCGTCAACAAGCGGGTCGACTCCGAGCCGAATCAATTCGGGCATCTGTTCGGCCAATCGATCTGGATCGAAAACAACGACTTCACCAAATGTGCGCGGGTCGACAAACCACAATTCGCGCGATGGCTCCTCGCCGAGAGCTTCCAAATGCAACACCACATGAGTGTGTGGCAATCGCTGTGCACCAGATTCCGCAATCAGCACTCTGCCGCTCATGCGCAAGTGAATCATCAACTGTTCGCCAGAGTCGAGTGAGCACAACAAATATTTTCCGCGTCGCCCAGCATGCGTAATTGTGGTTCCCGAGAGTCCATCGATCAATGCTTCGCGGCTCGTGCGCCTGACCGTTCGTTCGCGTCCCACTTCTACTCGCGCAATGCGTCGACCCACCGCCATTCGCTCTATCCCACGCCGAACTGTTTCGACCTCGGGCAACTCGGGCATTGCGGCTACTTAGTTGTTTTTTGTATTCATGTCGTTGTCGTGTTCGCGATGCAGCCTTTCGCAGGCAATCTCGGCAGCGAGTTGCTCGGCAACTTTCTTTGATCGCCCTTCACCGCTGCCCATCTCACGCTCACCTACATATACGGTCGCAAAGAAAGTCTTTTCGTGGTCTGGGCCTTCGTCGGTGACGCGATAGTGCACATGCTCTTCCAACAACTTCGAAGCCAGTTCTTGCAGACGAGTTTTGGCATCGAGTCGGTCGAGTCCGCCCATGGCGTTGTCGATTGCATGAGACATCAATTGCGTTACGACATGGTGCGTAACCACCGCACCCGCATCCAAATACACAGCACCAATCACGGCTTCAAGTGCGTCAGACAAAATCGACGTCTTTTCGCGGCCACCTGCAGCATCTTCACCTTTGCCCAACAACAAGTGATCGCCCAAATTGAGATCAGTCGCAATTGCACCGAGCGCATTGGCATTCACAACGCTCTTACGCAAGTCGGTCAGTTTGCCCTCTTGAAACTCGGCATGGCGTTGGTACACAATGTCGGCAACTACCCAGCCGAGTACAGCGTCACCCAAAAACTCAAGTCGCTCGTTGGACTCGAACCCATCGTTTTCAGATGTCCACGAACGATGTCGCATTGCGGTTGCAAGTAATGTCTCATCGGCAAAGCGATGCCCAATTCGCTCGGCCAACGACTCGAGCAAGTTGCTCATTTTGGTTGCAATGCCTCTGCAATAAGTCCGACCATGTTGCTCTCCACCATCTCTTGAGCAACTTTGATGCCGTTGAGCATTGCGCGTGCGCTTGACGAGCCGTGCGAGATAATGCACACGCCGTCTACACCCAACAAGATTGCGCCACCTGTCGAATCTGGATCAAAAATTGAATACACATCGAGTAGTGCTGGCATGATCGCATCAGCGTGTTCTTTGTATTGTGGCGCACCAATGGCACCAAACAGCGCTTTGACAATTGAGCGCATTGCGCCTTCCAGGGTCTTCAATGCAACGTTGCCGGTAAATCCATCGGTAACCACAACATCTACCGCGTCAGTGGTGATATCACGGCCCTCTACGTTGCCGATGAAGTTGATCTCGCTACATTCACTCAACAGCACAAAAGCTTCTTTGCGCAGCGTGTCGCCCTTGCCGGGCTCTTCACCAATGGAGAGCAGACCAACGCGTGGCTTGTCGATACCAAATCGCACTCGCGAATACACCGAACCCATGATTGCGAATTGTGTAAGCCACTCTGCTTCAACTTCTGCATTAGCGCCGGCGTCCAACAACACGGTGTGCGTACTGCCAGGAACAGGAATCGGTGTGGCAATTGCAGGACGCTTAACGCCCTTGATGCGCCCCATGCGCAAGAGGGCCGAAGCCATTGTTGCGCCTGTGTTGCCGGCAGAAATCATTGCGCTTGCTTTTCCGTCGCGCACCAACTCGGCAGACTGCACAAGTGTTGAATCTTTTTTGGTACGCACCGAAGACGCTGGGTCTTCGTGCATGTCAATGAACTCAGTGGCAACATGCAGCGTCAAATCGCCAATGTCGAAACGCGTGCCGAGATCGGCAGGGCCAACTAAGAGAACTGGAATGCCAAGAGCAGCAGCCTGCTTTGCTCCATCAATTATTTCGGCGGGGGCTTTGTCGCCACCCAGCGCATCAACCGCAACGGGCAGCATAAATTTGCCCGAGATAAATTAAGCGACGTCGACTGCGATGCGACCCTTGTACCAACCGCAGTTTCCACAGACAGTGTGTGGCAACTTTGAAGTTGAACAACGTGGGCACACGCTGCGCGATGGCGCACCAAGCTTCCAGGCGCCTGCCATATGGCTGTGGCCCTTCATTTTGGATTTCTTTTTCTTTGGTACAGGCATCGCGTGCTCGGCTTTCGGTTACTGGACTGGCTTACTGAACGGCTTCTTAGGTTATCGGGTCAAGACCTAGTTCAGTTCTTCGCGCAATCGGTCCAAAATCGCCCACCGTTCGTCAAATCTTTGGGCCTGACAACCGCACGGAGCACTCTGTAAATCGGCGCCGCATTGCGGGCAGAGGCCAGGGCAATCGGCCTTACATAGTGGCGTATCTGGCAGGCTCAGCAACACCATTTCACGCACCATCGGCTGCAAATCGAGGCTCTCGCCCACTATGGGATATGCATCTGGATTGTCTGGCACCCGCTGATACATCTCGTCGATTGACGCAACATTGGCGTAGTCAATATCACGCAGGCATCTGCCGCACAACAAGTGTGATTGACCCGTCACCGTGCCATGTACAACGATGCCGCCATTGATGCTCTCGAGTTGTAGCGCGATCTCGATTTCGGTTGCCTCGTCTAAACGTTTGTCGGCAAAATCAAAAATAGAAACCGGAATAGTGATCTCGATATTTTTCAGCGTGCCCGCACGGCGCGTCATCTCGATGATGTTGATCAGTAGCGGTGATGCCACGAATTGCTACTAGTACTGGTCGTCGTCTTGATCAAAAAACGTCGGAGCACTTGACGAAACGCCTTCGCTATCGTCTGCACTGCGAGTTGGCTCGGGCGTTGCGCCAACGATTGACAAACGCTCGCGACCTTGCGAAACGGTGCGTGTCAAACGATCGAGCAAAATCTCGAAACTAGCAAGACGACGGTCGAGAAAATCTTCTGTCTCGTTCTTGAGTCTGCGCGAGTCGGCATCTGCGGCCTCGAGTACTTGGCGTGCTCGTGTCTCGGCTGCTCGTACAACTTCTGTGCGTTGCACCATGCGCTCGGCCTGCACACGTGCAGCCTCAACAATTTCGTCTGCTTCGCGCTGCGTTTTGGTCATGAAGTCTTGGCGCTCTTTGAGCATCCAACGGGCCTGACGAATCTCATCTGGCAAGCAGGCTTGAGCATCTTGCAACAACGCAACAACGTGATCGCGATCAATACGTGGTGTGCTTGACAGCGGCACATTTGGTGCAGAGGCAATCGTGTGAATGACTTCCTCAAGGATTGATTCGGTGTCGCCTAACTCAACTGACACGCTTGCATCAATCTCACCACTCAAATCTTCGTAACCATCGTTTCCATTGTTGCGACTCATTATTTTGCTCCCGGTTTTTGTTTTGCATTACCTTGTTTGGCAATCAGTGCTTTCAGCACGGGTGCTGAAACCATTGGTTTGGCATTCGTGCCGCTGAAGCCAACAAACTGGCGGATGTAGCGACTGCTAATGAATGAATGCTCTGGGCGCGAAAACAACAGCACTGTCTCAATGCCTGATGCGCCGTGATTGGTTTGTGCCATTTGCTGCTCTACTTCAAAATCGCCGCCTGTGCGCGCACTCTTGATCATGAACGAAGCAGAAGCTTTACTGGCTGCCTCAACCGTGAGTCCGCCATAGGTTTCGACGCAGACTTTCTTGCCAAGGTGGGCAACCGACTGACGCACGAGATCTGCTCGCTCGGCAGGGCTAAACATGCCGCTTGGCTTGTCGGGATTGTGCATCACACCAATTACGAGGTCGCCAAACAATGCAACCGCCTGCTCAACGACGTCGAGGTGACCGAGATGAAATGGGTCAAAGCTTCCTGGGTAAAACGCAACAGCCATATTGCTACTTACGCTAACCGCTGCAGGAACGACACGTACGCACGCCCATATCGCTTTACGCGGGTCACTTCCCAGCCAATAATTGCAGGCAATTCGAGATTCATCTCTCGGTCGCTCTCTGCAACCACCAAATCACATGCAACCTCATCCAGAAATTTGCGCCATTGCCTAAATTCGTATGGAGGATCGGCCAAAACTAACGAAGCATTGCGCACGAGGGCAATATTGGTCAGCACATCCCCGCGAACGATGGTTGATTTTTCCACTAATCCCAAAGTCTCAAGATTTTCGCGCAATACCTCAAGTGCCTCACGATCGCGCTCGATAAATGTGCAATGCTCTGCACCGCGTGAAAGGGCCTCAATACCAAGGGCTCCACTGCCGGCAAATGCATCGATCACTCGAGCACCAACTACAACACCCAAGCTTCCCAGCGCATTAAACGTCGCTTCACGAGCTTTGTCGGTTGTTGGACGAGTTTTCTTGCCGAGTGGGGCGTTGATGCGTCGCCCCCTCAACTCTCCTGCTACAACTCGCATACCTTTTACGCTATTGCCCACGCACTGGATTACATGAACTGGTCTAACAAACTGGTTGAATGAACTGGTGAGTGACGACCAAGATGAATATGAGTCTGGACCAGCCGAGCCTCCAACCGAATCGATCACCTGTGTCGATTGTGGTGGCCGATGCCATCTGCTCACTCATCCACCAGAAGACGGACTGTGGCTTGCCGGTGATGTAGTTGCCTACCGCTGCTCAGATTGTTTAGATCGCTGGGACCTCGTGCTGATGCCACTTGGCGAATAGTTCGGCACTGATTAGTTCTTAAACAAAAACTCCGCGTCCTCGGGCGTCAGTAACAGATCGAGTTCGTCCAGCAAACCTGAGTTGTTGACCATTGTTGGGTCGGCATCAACGATCGAAAACGCCGCCTCGCGTGCCATATCAATCAGATCTCGGTCGCGTCGCAGAGAAGCCAGCTTTAAATCGCTTGCACCCTTTTGCATCGAGTTCATCAGTGTGCCCTCACCTCGCAACTCCAGATCCACCTCGGCCAAATAAAAACCATCGGTCGATTCAACCAACGCATCCACGCGTGGAGATGAAACTTCGGGATCTTTGGTTTGCAGCCAGCACTGCGAAGCAATGCTGCCTCGCCCAACACGACCACGTAACTGATGCAATTGTGCAATACCAAAGCGATCGGCGTCGAGCACCGCCATCACCGTTGCATTTGGCACGTCGACACCAACTTCGATCACAGTCGTTGCAACGAGCACGTCCAATTTTCGATCCCGAAACTTGTTCATCGTTTCTTCTTTGTCAGCAGATGACATGCGTCCGTGCAGCAACCCGAGACGCAACCCCTGCAACTCACCAACTTGCAACTCGGCATAAATTGTTTCAGCAGATGCGACTTCAATTTTGTCACTCTCTTCTATTAATGGACAAACAACAAATGCTTGTTGACCATGCGCAACTGCATCGCGGATACCCACCCACATCAGTTGCTCAAGTATCGGACCAGCGGCCCACTTGGTAACGATTGGCGTTCGTCCTGGTGGCAATTCATCGAGCACACTCACGTCCAAATCCCCGTACACAGTCATGGCGGCTGTTCGCGGTATCGGCGTTGCGGTCATCACTAGTACATCGGACGTGCTCGTTGTGCTGCCCTTTTGCGAGAGAGCAGCACGCTGCTCAACACCAAACCGATGCTGTTCATCGATCACCACAACGCCAAGGCTGTTGAATTCGACCCCGTCCTGAATCAATGCGTGAGTACCAACAACAATGTCAACACCACCACTCGCCAAATCGTTCAGCACTTGCCTGCGCTTTTCGCCTGTCACACGACCGGTCAACAATTCAACACGCAGCGGCCGATCGCCAAAAAGATTTTGAGGATCGGGCACTTGTAATTCGGCAACCAGTTGTCGGATGCCTGCAAAATGTTGTTCGGCCAACACTTCGGTCGGCGCCATGATCGCGCCTTGGTGTTGCCCCTGCACCGCAGTGAGCATGGCCGCAACAGCAACAACGGTCTTTCCGCTACCCACATCGCCCTGCAACAGCCGATGCATCGGATGTGGTCCTGCAAGATCTGTGCTGATTTCATCAATCACCCGGCGTTGGGCACCAGTAAGCCCAAATGGCAGGGCCGCAATAAACCTGTCAACAAGTTTATTGTCAACAATGTGTTTGATTCCTCGCGAGTCACGTTCAAACGCACGCTTGCGACCAACGAGCACAAGTTGCACGCGCAACAATTCATCAAACGCCAAACGACGGCGTGCATCATTTTTTAGCGCGATGCTTTCGGGCATATGGATATTCCACAATGCAGTGGTGCGATCTACAAGTTCATATTTTTCGCACACGGCTATTGGCACCGGGTCAAGCAGACCGCGCACCTTGCAGCGCTCTAGAGCATTTTCAATCCAACCCGCGATCTCCCAAGTGGAGAGTCCAGCTTTTTCGCTTTGTGGATAAATCGGAACGATGCGTCCTGTGCGATCACCGATCAGGTCAATGATTGGGTTGGTCATCTGCAACGCACCGCGATACATGTCTGCTTTGCCAAACATGGCGATCTGCAGACCTTCGGTCAGTTGCCGTGCACGCCATGGCTGATTAAAAAATACGGCAGTTACTCGACCGGATCCATCACCGACACTCACGGTCACCATCGACCGACCGCCCTTCATCGGAATCTTTGCAACCTTGCGCACTTCCACCAACACCAGTGCTTCTTGGCCCGGCACCAAATCGCTTACTCGCGCTTCGGCTGTGCGGTCTACCCAGCGACGCGGATAGGTACTGAGCAACTCGAGCACGTTGTCAATTCCGTAATCGTGCAACGAAGCTTTGCGCTTCTCGCCCACGCCTTTCAATATCTCTACATCGAGCCCTGCTAGTTCACGCAGTGTGATTTCGCCCGTCATGCGGGACTCGTGTTACTCGACACCAAACAAAAATGGATACAGAGGCTGCCCGCCGGGATGTACTTCAACTTCAACATCTGGGTGTTTGTCAGCCATGTACGCAATAATTTCTTCGGTTGCTCGTGCAGTCGCCAAATTGCCTGTAATCACGGTGAGCAATTCGCCGTTACCGCTTAAGAGTTGATCGAGCAGTTGTGTTGCGGCAACAACCATCGTGCTTCCAATAGCAACAACACCGTCGCCGCGCACGAGACCAATCCAGTCACCATTCTGTACTGCACCTGCGTCAGTGTTAGTGTCACGCACTGCTTGTGTCACTTCACCTGTCGCAACCGACTTGGCCGCATCCGACATCGCTTCGCAGTTTGCATCCACATCTGCTTCGGGGTCATACGACACCAGTGCAGCAAGTGCTTCTGGCATCGAGCATGTTGGCACTACCCGCACTTCTTTTTTTGTCAGCGCATTGACTTGGTTGGCAACAGGAATGATGTTTTTGTTGTTTGGCAAAATAATCACTTGCTGTGAGTTCATGTGCTCAACAGCGTCAAGCAACTCGGCAGTTGATGGGTTGAGAGTCTGCCCACCAGTGACCACACCCTGCACGCCCATTTGGGCAAACAATTCTTCTAGTCCTGCACCGCTGCAAACTGCGACGACCGCACATTCAACAGCTGGCAGTGTCGACACCGCACTCACGTGCCTATGAGTCGTGCCCATTTGTGTAACGCCCAACTGCGCCTCGCGTTGCGCGTGCTCTTCAGCCATCTCTTCAAACAGGTCGGTAACACGAATTTTGAATGGCTTGCCGCCCAACTCAAGGGGTGCTTCGATTGCTGCACCGATGTCGTTGGTG
>JAQCJO010000026.1 GCA_027592925.1 Actinomycetota bacterium
GAAGACCATCCGGCCCAGTCATCTTCTGCCATTCCGTCTTCGATCGAGACGATTGGGTATTTGTCGACGAGCGTCGTCCACCAGGAAACCAATTGCTCACTTGTCAGCACCTTGTCTTCACCGGCTAAGTGATAGTTGCCATCACGAAAGAGTTCGCTCATCGCAGGGTCAAGTGCAATTGAAATGTCGATTCCTGGTTTAAAACCTGCAGCTTCAATTGCATCGACCAAAATTGCGATTGCGTCTTCGTTGCTTGCAAGGTTTGGCGCAAAGCCACCTTCATCGCCAACTGCTGTAGCAAGTTTACGATCGTGCAATAACGATTTGAGCGTGTGATATGTCTCGACACCCCAGCGCAATCCCTCAGAGAAACTCGATGCCCCAATCGGCATGATCATGAACTCTTGTAGGTCAACGTTGTTGTCGGCGTGCACACCACCATTGAGCACATTCATCATCGGCACAGGAAGCACGCATGCATCTTCGCCACCAATTGACTGGAACAGTGGCATTTTGCGTTCAGATGCTGATGCATGGGCAGTTGCCAAGCTTGCGCCGAGTAGTGCATTGGCGCCAAGCCGAGATTTGTTTGGAGTTCCATCAAGTTCGCACAATGCATTGTCGATTGCGGATTGATTGCTTGCATCGCTACCAACAAGCGAGGTTGAAATTTCGCCGTTGACGTTGGCAACCGCATTGAGCACGCCTTTGCCTTTGAAGCGAGTGCCTCCGTCGCGAAGCTCGGTTGCTTCATGCGCACCAGTCGATGCCCCAGAAGGAACAATCACTCGTCCGGTTGCACCCGATGCAAGAGTCACATCTACTTCAACAGTTGGGTTGCCTCGCGAATCTAAAACCTCGCGCGCCGCGACGTGGCTGATCTTGCTCATGAGATGATCTTATTGTTTTTTGACTTCGTCCCACAAAGCATCAAGTTGCTCAAGTGGTGCATTGGCGAGATCGATACTTCGTGAGAGTGCTAGTTGCTCGACCTGCTCAAAACGATGGCGAAATTTGTCACTTGCTCTGCGCAGCGCTTGCTCGGCATCGTGACCAAGGTGGCGCGACAGATTGACCACACTAAACAACAAGTCGCCCAACTCCATTCGCACCGTCTCTGGGTCGCTGTTGAGTGCGACTGCTTGACGAATCTCGGCAGACTCTTCAATGATCTTTTCAAATGCTCCATCGGCGTTTGGCCAGTCGAAACCAACATCTGCTGCTCGTTTTTGAATTTTTGTGGCGTATTGCAGCGAGGGCCCAGACTTTGCAACGCCAGTAAATGTGGATGCGGAACTAGCGCCGTCAGCCGATTTTTTCTCTGCGCGCTTCACATCATCCCATGTCTGCACTACGTCGTTGGCACTGTTTGCTACAACATCCCCAAATACGTGTGGGTGTCGACGCACCAACTTGTCGTGTATTGATCGCGCTACATCGGCCATGCTGAAGCGACCCTGCTGTTCGGCGATGGTGGCATGAAACTCCACTTGGTAGAGCAAGTCGCCGAGTTCTTCAATCAACGCCTCGTCGGTTGCTGGGTCGTTCGTATCGAGCGCTTCGATGGCATCAACAACTTCGTATGTTTCTTCGATCAGATGTTTGATTAGCGAGTCGTGGGTCTGCTCGCGATCCCACGGGCATTGCTCGAGCAATGTGCGGGCTAATTGATGTAGTCGAGCGAGTTCGCCCGACACTGGCTCGGCCATTTGTGCGATGTACAAAGTGGTGAGGTGATCGGCCGGCAGCACGCGATCAAGTTCTTGCCATGTGGTGTGTTCGACACGTTGATCGGGGAGTCCGAGATGATGTAGCAACACAACTGGCTCGTTGCCGTTTGCGTATTCGTGCGACAACTTGACATCGGAGAGCACCCAGTCGGCGTGCACCTGAGCGACAAGCAGTGGTCCGCGTTCGCCAGATGCTTCGAGTGCAAAACGATGACCGTCGATGAGACGCACGCCGGCATTGACAGGATCGATACCGAGGGCCTCCCAAGCAAGATCCAAAAAACTTAAAGCGGGTAGTACTTGCACCTCAACTCGCGTGTCGGCACGCAACTGCGCCACGCTCGACTCGAGAATGAGCGGTGAACCTGGCACTGCATACAACACTTCGCCGTGTTCGAGGGCTGCAATCACAACGGCTTCGGTGATCGCGCTATACACATCCTCAAATGTTGGAAGTGTGTCGTATAACGAGTCGAAACTTGTTGCTTTCGGCATCAAGTCGGCAGTTGGGTGTCGTTTGGTGCGCACAAACTGCACGTCGATGCGTTCGATTGCTTCGAGTGTTGCCTGCGTGACGGTATTGCGTGGCCCCGGGCCAAGGCCCACGATCACAACACGCGCGGTCATGACTGGTGAATCTTGACCGATTTAGTTGGCGACGATTTTGTTGGTGGCTGCATCAAAGTGACCGTACTGCGAACCAACGGTGACCGTGCTCGTGGCAAGTAGCCCGACAACCAGCATTTGTCCCGGAGTTTTTGCCAAGAGAGCGTTGAGGGACAAGGTGATGTCTGCATATGGGCGAACCAAGATTACGTGGTAACCAAAGCTGCTCTTCACTGGGCCGGATGGAACACCAGGTTTTGCAAGCAATGCTCCTGCAGTGAAACCCGCATCAAACTGTGCTTGGTAATCACTGAGTAACAAGCAATCGCCATCGGCGCTTCCAAGTACGCCACCAGTTTCGCCAGCGTTTGGTTCGATCGAGTATTCGCCCGCCAATTTTTTGAAGTCTCCACCCTCGTTGAGGAGTTTTAAGACTTTGTCGGCGGTTGCTGATTCTTTGACGAGGATGTGTTGTACACACATTGCACCAAGTGAAGCCGGCGCTTTTTCGTACATTGCCGCAACTTCTTTTTCTGCTGGTGCTTTAATGCGAGCAAGCACCAAATCTTCTGCATTCATCGACAAAATGAGATCTTTTAAGTCTGGTCCCAACGCATCAAAGTTTGGATCCTCTTGCATCTGAGCAAGTACAGCGTCTTTGTCTGCCTGTGTGGCTGCTTCGTTGTATTGCTTGACAATCTGGCTCGTTGCAACACCGCGCAACATTGCACCGAGTACCGAACGGGCGACATCTCCTGTGGCTTGACCATTCTCGAGAGTAATTTGCTCAGCGTCGGCTAATTGAAGAATCATTTTTTCAAACTTGTCAACCAAAACAGTGTCGCCATTGAGCGAGAGGGCAGTATTGGCAGAAGTTGAAGATCCGCAACCTGTAGCAACAAGAACTAACGAAACAACCATCGCTACAAGTGCTGTTGGGCGACGGAAATGGTTGATTTGAGGGGTGTTTACGACGATTGACATCTGATAGAGCCTAGTTGGCTGGCTCGACGAGTTCTTGGAGGAAACCAACAAGAAATGTGACAGTTGCATCGTCGTCGAGCTTTGGATTTGTTGTTCGCGGCAATGTGATGATGAGTTGTTTGATTTTCTCGTTCCAGTCTGGGCTTTTGGCGATGCGTTGCAAGCGCATAACTTCACTTGCTTTGAGTGTGATGGGCAACATGCGAGCACGCCCATCGGCGACAACCAACTCACGCAAACCAAGTCGATGACATTCGGCTCGCAATAGACCCACATTGATCAGTGCAAGAGCGGGCTGTGGCAACGGACCGTAGCGGTCGAGCCATTCGTTGCGAATATCTTCCACGTCTGCAATCGACGTGACCGATGCAAGTCGGCGGTACGCATCTAAACGCGACTCTTCTTTGGTGACATAGTCGGTCGGCAAGAAAGCATTGGTTGGCACATCAAGTTTGAGCTCAGGAACAACAGATGGAACTTCTTCACCTTTCATCTCGGCAACGGCCTCGGTGACGAGTTGGCAATAGAGGTCGTAGCCAACTGCCGCAATGTGTCCGCTTTGGGCTTCGCCAAGCAAGTTTCCTGCGCCGCGAATCTCGAGATCACGCATTGCAATTTTGAATCCGCTGCCAAGTTCTGTTGCTTCACCAATTGTCTTCAGTCGCTCATATGCATCTTCCGACAGCACACGATCTCGGGGATGAAAGAGATATGCGTAGGCCTGCGAACCACTGCGACCAACACGGCCGCGCAACTGGTGCAACTGACCAAGCCCCAACAAGTCTGCGCGCTCAACTACCAGCGTGTTGACTGTTGGCATATCAATGCCGCTCTCGATGATGGTTGTGCACACGAGCACGTCGTATTTGCCTTCCCAAAAATCGATCACTGTTTGTTCGAGTAATGCCTCGTCCATCTGACCGTGGGCAACAGCGATGCGGGCCTCTGGCACCAACTCGCGCAATTCACGTGCACGGTCATCAATTGACTGCACGCGATTGTGCACCCAGAAAACTTGGCCATCACGCAGGAGTTCGCGCCGAATTGCTTCGGTTGCTACTCGCTCATCTTGTTCTCCGACAAATGTGAGGATTGGTTGCCGGTCGGCAGGTGGTGTTTGTAACAGCGACAGGTCGCGAATACCCACAAGGCTCATTTCGAGTGTGCGGGGGATTGGGGTTGCAGTCAGTGTGAGCACATCCACATTTGTTTTGAGCTGCTTCATTGCTTCTTTGTGCGTGACTCCGAAGCGTTGCTCTTCGTCTACAACTAAAAGACCGAGGTCTTTGAACTTGATGTTGTCTTGCAATAGTCGGTGTGTGCCAATGACGCAATCAATTTCTCCTGTTGCGAGGCCAGCAATAACCTTTTTGGCTTGGGCTGTAGTGAGAAATCGCGAGATGACCTCGACACGAATTGGGTAGCCAGCAAAGCGATCACTAAATGTGTTGCCGTGTTGAGAAGCAAGCAGTGTTGTGGGAACAAGGATTGCAACCTGTTTGCCGTCTTGCACGCACTTGAATGCAGCCCGCACTGCAACCTCGGTTTTGCCAAAACCAACATCACCACAGACGAGTCGATCCATTGGCACGCTTCGTTCCATGTCTGCTTTTACGAGATCAATTGCGGTGCGCTGGTCGGGTGTTTCAACAAAGGGGAATGCGCTTTCCATTTCGTGCTGCCACGGTGTGTCTTGAGAGAAAGCATGACCAATGGCATTCACTCGACGCTGATAGAGCACCACGAGTTCTTGTGCGATCTCGCGAACCGCTGAGCGAACTCGCTGTTTAGAGCGCGCAAAGTCGCTGCCACCAAGTCGGTGCAGAGTTGGCTTTTCGCCGCCTATGTATTGACGCACTCCATCGATGTGATCGGTGGGTACATACAATTTGTCGCCGTCTTTATAGGCAAGCAACAAATAGTCACGCTCAGATCCGCTGATCTGTCGCTTGACCATTCCCTCATAGCGACCAACACCGTGATAGTGGTGCACCACATAGTCGCCCGGTTTGAGATCTTGAAAAACTGAAACGGTGTCGCGCTTGTTTGTTTTTGCGCGTGGTTGTCGGTGCATGCGCCGACGCCCAGTGAGGTCTGCTTCGGCAATGATCGACAGTTTGCAATTGGGCAGCGACATGCCGTAATGCAGCGGCGCCACAATCACGTTTACCGCCACGCCTTCTTGAGAGAAAACTTCTTTCAATCGATCGGCAGAGCCAGTACCTTCTGCGGCAATTACAACTGTCCATTTGTCGGACAACAACTGTTGAACACGTTTGGCCGTTGCTTGGGCATCACCAGAGATTGGACCCCAGCCAGTGGATTGCACCGATGGGGCATCGATGGTCTCGGCTGGAAGCGACAACGATGTGGCCCGCAATGTTGTCGTAGAGCCAAGCAGCCTGTCGATTTCGGCATGAAGGCGAGGAAATGCCTGCACTTGTTACTGTGCCCACGTGGAGGCAAGTGCTCGTGCAAGGTCGTCTTCTTCTGCGAGCAAGTCGTGCGCGCGGTCGCGCATGCGGCGAGGTTCGACCAACAGCAGTTCGCAGTCATCTTGCAAAACATCGGTGAGCAGCAAATCTTTTTCAATCAACCATGGCAACCAACTTTCCATGCCATCAAAGTTGCCGCCGTCGGCCAAGCGGTCCCAATGTTCGCGACCCCACGATTCGGTGGCAACAAGTGCGCGCGCGCGGTCCATGACCTCATTGTCAAGCTGTAACTCTCGCGCCGCAAAAATAAGTGCTTCGCTCAGCGGGTCGGTGGAGCGTTGGTCGTTGACATTGAACGAAGTGAGTCTGTCTACTTCGTCGCCCCATAAGTCGATGCGCACAGGTGTATTGGACGTGCTCGGGAAAATATCGATGATCGAACCACGACGCGCAATTTCGCCACGATGTTCGACCAGTTCTTCACGGCGATAACCGCCGTTGACAAGTTGCTTGAGCAGTTCATCGGCATCGAGTTCGGCGCCAGGACGAACAATGATCGGTTCCAAAGTGGTGGCATTTGGGCCAAGTTTTTGTAGCAGTGCTCGCACCGAGCCAACGACCACGCGCGGACGATTGGCGTCGCGCATGCGCCACAGCACTTCCATTCGGCGACCCATGGTTTCGACACTCGGGCTCACACGCTCGAATGGCAATGTCTCCCACGCAGGAAACAACAGTGCATTTTGTGGGCCCAAGAACTGCACGAGATCGTCATGCAATTGTTGCGCACCCGTGCCGGTGGGGGTTGCGACAATCAGAGTTGTCTGAGGTGAACGAGCACTTAATGCGCTGATGATCAGTGCGCGTGCATTTTCAGCCACGGCAAGCACCGAGTTTTTGCCACCAATTTCGTCAAGCGCTGGCTCGTGGGCTGCGCTTCCCAGGAGATCAGAAAGTTGCATGAAAATGAGTCAGGAATTCAGCGCGGACTAACGCGAGTTGATCTGTTGCATGGCAGCCTGCACGCCTTGAAGGACGATCAGCACAACTGCTTCTGTAGCAGTTACAACTGCAATGTCGAGCACCTGGCGCTCATTTTGTGGCACTCGAGACAAAACATGATCGGCGCCTTCGTCTTTTGAGCTTGGTTTGCCTACGCCGATGCGTACGCGTACAAACTCTTGAGTCTTGAGATGTGCAGAGATTGAGCGAAGTCCGTTGTGACCAGCGAGCCCACCACCGATTTTGATGCGCACCACACCTGGCTCGAGGTCGAGTTCGTCATGCACGATAATGATGCGAGCAGGATCGTCAACGCCGTAGCGCAATGCGAGAGGACCAACCGCGTTACCGCTGTCGTTCATGAATGTTGTTGGTGTTGCGAGCAGCAGGTGAGTGTCACCCGAATGCACTTCGGCAACAAGCGCTCGGTCGCGCGATGATTTGAGCACAACTGAATATTTTTTGGCCAATTGTTCGACCACATCGAAACCGACGTTGTGCCGAGTGCCCGCATATTCACGACCGGGATTGCCGACGCCAACAATGAGCGCGTTGAAAGGAGTGCCTCGCCGCTCGGGCCGCTTATTGCGACCGAACAGCGCCATAAAAACTAGGAAGCGGCTGGCTTGTCGTCGCCGGCAGCAGGTGCTCCAGCGGCAGGCGCGCCAGCAGCGTCGACGACAGGTGCGACGACAGCCTTTTCGGCTTCAGCCTTGGTTGTCAACACGGTGACGATGACGATGTCTTCGTCGAGAACCGCAGTTACACCCTTTGGCAACTTGATATCACCCATGCGGATGACGTCGTTCATTGTCATGCTGGTGACGTCGATCAGAATTTCGTTTGGAATGTTGTCGGCTGATGCACGAACTTCAATGCGGTCAACTGCAGCGTCCACGAGTCCACCTTCTGCAAGCACTGCTTTGGCAGTACCAGTCAAGTGGACAGGAACCGACATTCTGATCTCTTCGGTCAAGTCGATTTGCATGAAGTCAACATGGCTGACCGTGCGCTTCACTGGATCGCGCTGCAACTCTTTGACAATTGCTGGGAACTTCTTGTCGTCAACATGCAACTCAAGAATGGTGTTGGCGCCTGCTGGGCCCGACAAGGCAACGCGCAGATCGCGACGACCGACAGTGAACAAGATTGGTGTCATGCCGTGACCGTAGATAACAGCAGGGATGTTCTCGGTGTTGCGAATACGGCGCGATTCTGGGCTACCCGTTGTGCGGCCTGTTGTGGTGGTCAGTGTGGTTGTCATATAAAAACTCCGAAGTTAGAACGGCTGATCAGTGTATAGCCACAAACGGTCGATTGGATCAGGTGAATACGAGCGATTACGACTGGTTTTCGCCGTCAAACAGGTCGCTTACCGAGGTCTCGTCGAATACCGCTGCGAGGGCATCGGCCAAGATCTTGGCCACGGAAAGTACTTCAATCTTGGCGATCTGTTTTTCTTTTGGCAGTGGCAGCGTGTTGGTGAGCACCACGCGACTGATGACAGATTTTTCGAGTCGCTCGATGGCTGGGCCAGAGAGCACACCATGTGTGGCCATGGCCCACACTTCGGTTGCGCCGCGAGCAATTAACAAATCGGCCGCACTGGTAATGGTGCCACCCGTGTCGATCATGTCGTCGGCCAAGATGCACAAGCGGCCTTCAACTTCACCGATGACTTCCTTTGCCACTGCAACGTTGGTGGTGTTTTTTGGACGACGCTTGTTGATGAATGCGACGTCGGCATTCATGTCTGCAAGATGTTGTGCAAAACGCTCAGCAACTTTTACGCGACCAGCGTCAGGCGACACGATCACAACTTCGTTGCGTGCATGTTGACGTACGTATTTTTCGAGCACTGGCATTGCAGTGAGGTGGTCAACTGGGCCTTCAAAGAAACCTTGAATCTGACCGCTGTGTAAGTCAATCGACACCATGCGCTTTGCGCCAGCGGCCTTAAACAAATCGGCAATCAAACGCGCAGTAATTGGCTCGCGACCATCTGATTTTCGGTCTTGACGCGCGTAACCATAAAACGGACACACTGCGGTAACACGCTTTGCTGACGCGCGATATGCAGCGTCAATCATGATCAGCTGTTCCATGATCGAGTCGTTAATGCTGCGACCTTCGGTCGCACAATGCGTTTGCATGATGAACACATCGCCACCGCGAACGCTCTCACCAAAGCGTGGACGCAATTCGCCGTTTGCAAACTCGACAATATTGGCATCGCCCAACTGCACTTCGAGATGCGCTGCAACTTCTTGGGCAAGCACCGGGTGGGTGCGACCCGAGTAGAGAGCCATTCGTTTTGTTGTGACTTTGTCAATCGTCTTGTTCATGGTTCTCTCTTGCTGGCGATGAGGCTGTGGGCCTGTTTTAACCATTGTAGAACGAACACGTTGCTGGCGAAAAAGCCACCACAACTTTCGAGTTCCGGGGAGAGGACTCGAACCCCTATATACGGGACCAAAACCCGTTGTCCTGCCATTGAACGACCCCGGAGCGACGGATACACGATACTCACTCAAATTGTAGATTTTGGTGTTGTTGCCGATAGCGTGTCACGCGTTATGGGATCACTTGTAAAACGCCGCCGCAAGCGGATGCGCAAAAAGAAGCACAAGAAGATGCTTCGTCGTACCCGCCACCAGCGCCGCAAGTAATTTCGTCATCGCTGGCCTGGGCCGATGGTCCGCCTAGCGAGTCTGTGTTACTACAACAGTTGCTTCTGGCAGGTCTTTTGCCAATTCCAAAAACGCTCCATCGAGCCACCAGATAGCCCCGCTGCCCGCCAAAACTGGTGCTTGACCACAAGCTTGGGCGATTTTGTCCTGCCACTCAAGAAGTCTTGGCTCGACAACTAGTGCGGCTTGCTGCAGATGGTTTTGATCGTTCGTGGTGTTGTTGCCAGTCTTTGCCAGGTCGTCCCATGCTCGATATACGGCAGGCGTCGAGACGCCAAACGGGGGAATGACCAACGTGATTTCGCGATGCATCGGCGGAAGTGTGTCGATCACTTCGCCAATGCCCTGCACGCGTGCACGGCCACCGATCATGCAAAACGGAATATCGGCACCAAGTCGCGATGCTGCCTCGAGATCGGTATAGCCAGCCCATTTGAGAATGGCTGCGGCATCTGCGGAGCCACCGCCAAGCCCGCCACCGCTCGGAATATTTTTTTCGATCTGCACTCGCGCACGGCGACCTGCAAGCGCAAGTGCGCGGCTCACCAAGTTGCTTGAGTCAGTTGAAATTCCACTGCTAAACGGCCCATCAAAATTGAGTCCATCTTCGTTGGGCGTGATGCGAACTTTGTCGACCAGGTTGAGCGTGACCATCTCGGCATCAATGAGATGAAATCCGTCTTCGCGCACACCAGTAACGCGCAAGCTCAACGTCAGTTTTGCTGGAGCATCAATGAGTATCGGTATATTGCCTGAAGCGCTCATTTGCCTGCCAACTTGTCGTGTTGCGCAATACACAATCGACCCCATGCATGAACATCAAGTTCTTCGGCTCGGGCTTCAGGTGACACATCGGCACGGGTAAATGTTTCGGGTGCGATGATGCCGGCCAAAACTCGGCGAAGCATTTTACGGCGTTGGCCAAAGCCAGTGCGCACGAGAGTAAAAAATTGCGTTGGGTCAACATCGGGCACTGCAGGTGAAGTGCGACGTTTGATATCGACCAGAGCCGAAGCAACATTTGGTTTTGGAAAAAATACGGATGCCGGCACATCGCCAACAATTGATGAGGTTGCCCAATACGCAATCTTGACGCTGACTGCGCCATAAGCGGGGGTGCGCACTGGTGCAACAAATCGTTCGGCAACTTCTTTTTGCACCATCACCAACATGTGATCGACAGCTGGCGCGCCATCAAGCAAGTCGGCAACGAGCGGTGTGGCCACGTTGTAGGGCAAGTTTGCAACTACGTGCCAGTGTTGGCTGCGCGCCTGCAGCGGTGCCCAATCCAACAACAGTGCATCACCGTGGATGACCTCGACATTTGGCAGATCTTTTACGACGCTGCGCAATACTTCAACCACACCATTATCGATTTCGATCGCAACGATGGTCGCTCCGGTTTCGGCAAGCGCAAGAGTGAGCGAACCAAGGCCCGCACCAATCTCGAGCACAAAATCGCCTGGCCCTACACCCGCGAGTCGTGCAATGCGTCGCACAGTGTTGGCGTCGACTACAAAGTTTTGACCAAATGCGCGACGGGGTGACAAACCGTGAGCGCTCAGCAACTCAGAAATATCGTTGCGAGTGTGCGTCACCAGGAAATCTTTACAGGAATTGGTGAGTCAATGAGGTCGGCAAGTTTGATGAAGACCGTTGTGTGCAAAATAATGGTGACACCGTTTGGCACGAGCAGGCTGAAAACATTTGTGCAAGTGATGCTGCGGCCATTGTTGATGTTGGTGACGGTGACAACTCGACCAATAGGCGCCTCGATGCTGTAGCAAACAGCAGTTTCGGTGTAACCCAAATTGCTGTATGCGGCGGTGCCAGTTATGACATCGGTTTCGGTGGCTGGGTAAGCAATGGCGGCCGACCCTGTTGGTGCGAGAGGCGCTGGACCACCGAGAATGACTGATGAGGGAATTTCAGTCTCATCGATTGGAGGAACAGTTGTGGCAATCGTGACTGTCGTGGTTGCTGCGCTGTCGGAGTTGTTGTTGAAACCGCGAACGGCAAACATGATGATCAGAGTGAGCGCGGTAAGTACCGCGATGCGTCTCCGCTCAAAAACTGACAGAACCACCTAAAACACGCTACGGAGCAATGCCGGGAAACGCAAGGCGAGCATTGCGAGTCGTTGTTTTGGCAAGTTGGGCAACGGGCTCACCTCGCAAGTCAGCAATAAAGGTACCTACGGTTGGCACGAACGAAGGTTGATTTGGTCTGCCGCGATGCGGCACTGGCGCAAGAAATGGTGCGTCGGTTTCGAGCAACATATTTTCTGGTGGACACCACAACGCAGCTTCGCGAACATCGTCTGCAGTTTTAAACGTAACGATTCCAGAAAAAGAAATGTACGCACCGCGCTTTACACACTCACGGGCCTCGTTCTCGCCGCCGGTAAAGCAGTGAAAGATTGTGCGCTCGGGTACTCCAACAGCGTCAAGAACATCAAATGTGTCTGGCCATGCGTCACGTGTGTGAATGACAAGTGGCAAGTTGTGTTTGTTGGCTAAATCAATTTGTGCGGCAAACACATCGCGTTGCACATCGCGATCCGAATGGTCGTAGAAAAAGTCAAGACCGCATTCTCCGATACCAACAACTTTCGGTGCACCAACAAATGGCAAGACGGTGTCGAGACCGAGTTTGGCGTCGTGGGGGTGAAGACCAACGGTTGCCCACACATCGCTGTGCGCTGCTGCGATAGCGATTGCTTGTTGCGTAGTGGTGGCATCGGTGCCGATAACGATCATCGTTGTTACGCCTGCATCACGCGCGGCTTGCAGTGCTCCGTCGGCACCACCGGGAATTGTTTCCTCATACACATGGCAATGTGTGTCGACCCACTCAATTGGTTGCATGGTTTTGCTCGTCATGCAGTTTTGCGTGGGAAAAGCGGATCGCTCTTCACAACAGTGGCACCACCCGGATACTGACCCCACTTGGTGTCGGCATCGATACGCAAATCGGTGATTGCACCTGTAAGCCCAATACGACTCCAGATTTCTTGAGTGCTCGTAGGCAATGCAGGGTTGGCCAAAATCGTGACAATGCGAAGTGCCTCAAGAGCATCGCCCATCACGCGGTCAACTGCTTCGCCAACTTCCATTTTCCACGGCTCATTGTTTTCGAGATGTGAGTTTGTTGCACGAATCAAGTTCCATGTTGCTTCAAGGGCTTTGCTCGGCTGCACTTGTGCCCATGCGTCTTTGGTTTCGCGCACTGCAGTTGCCGCAATTTGTGCGAGCGGGCTGTCGAGCGTTGGCTTTGGACCAAGTCCGCCACACTTCTTTTCAACAACTGTTGCAATTCGTGCAGCCAAGTTGCCGAGGTTGTTCGCAAGGTCAGAGTTGTAGCGACTGATCAGACCTTCATATGTGAAGTCTCCGTCGTTGCCGTATGCGGTGTCTGCAAGAACGTAATAGCGAAAACCGTCTACGCCGATGTCATCAATAAGGTCGAGGGGGTTGACAACGTTTCCCGTTGTTTTGCTCATCTTTTCGCCACCAACAAGCAGCCAACCGCCCACTGCCCAGCCCTTTGGCGGCTCGATGCCGGCAGACATGAGCATTGCTGGCCAATACACGCAGTGAAAACGAATGATGTCTTTGCCGATGAAGTGATAATCAACAGGCCATCTATCCGTAAACGCTTTTTCGTCTGTGCCATAACCAAGCGCGGTGATGTAGTTGGCAAGCGCATCAAACCAGACGTATGCGACGTGTGACGCATCCCAAGGAAGCGGAATGCCCCATGTGAGTGTTTTGCGACTGATTGAAAAATCGTTGAGTCCGCCTTTGATGAAACCGATTACTTCGTTCATGCGGAAGCCGGGCGTGATGGCTTGCGGGTGATCGGCGTACCACTTGAGCAAACGATCTTCGAAACGCGACAAGCGGAAGAAATAATTTTCTTCTTCAACATATGTCGTTTCGGTGTGATGAATAGGGCAGTTGCCATTTTCTAATTCGTCTTCCAGAAAGTAGGCCTCGCATGCAACGCAGTATTGGCCTTGGTAGACGTCGGACTCGATGTCGCCGGCGTCGTAGCAGGCCTGTAAGAGTTTTTGTACGCCAACTGCATGGCGCTTTTCGGTTGTACGAATGAAGTCGTCGTGGGTGATGTTCAGTCGCTGCCATGCTTGCTCGAAAAGTGGCGCGATTGAGTCGGCAAATGCTTGAGGGGACACGCCCTTTGCGTCGGCTGCCTGCTGAATCTTGAGACCGTGTTCGTCGGTGCCGGTGAGCAAATGCACGTCGTCACCCAGCAACCTGTGCCAGCGCGAAACCGCGTCGGCAATGATCGTGGTGTAGGCGTGACCAAGGTGCGGCTGGGCATTCACATAATAAATAGGTGTCGTCGAACTGAACTTTGTCACGGCTCCACACTAATAGTCTTAATAGATGACATTTGCCTTTGATTTAGCAACTGCAGTGTACGAACAACAAAACGGTGAGTATTTGGGTGTCGTGCACGACGGGTGGGACATTCGAAGCAATGCAAACGGTGGATATGTGATGGCACTCGTTGCATCGGCAATGCGCGACGCGTCTCAACGCCAAGACCCGATCTCGGTGACAGCGCATTATTTGGCGCCTTTGCCACCGGGTGAAGTGCGCATTGCGACAGAAGTGGTGAAGCGAGGCAAAACGTTTTGCACGGTTACTGCTGCGATGTATCAGAGCGGGCGAGAAGCAGTGCGAGTGATTGGTGCGTTTGGTGATGCGGCCGGTCGCAACGAAGTATCCACATCCCTTTTTCACGTTGACATTGCGCCGCCACAATTGCCACCAATTAATGATTGTTCGCGAAGACCTGCATCGGGCCCTGGGTTCAGCATGGGGCTCATGGACAAGCTTGATATCTGGCTTCATCCTGATGACACCGGCTTTGCGCGCAGCGAACAAAGTGGAAAAACCATTGTGCGTGGATGGGTCAACTTTGCGGATAATCGCCCGATTGACACGCTTGCTTTATTGCTTGTGGCTGATGCATTCCCACCACCGGTATTTCAGGTCATGACCGTGGCTGGTTGGGTGCCAACTGTTGAACTCACTGTGCACGTGCGCGCAATTCCTGCGCCAGGCCCGTTGCGTTGCGTGTTTAGTGCACACGTAGTGCAGGGTGGAATGTTTGAAGAAGATGGAGAGATCTGGGATTCGAATGACACTCTTGTTGCGCAATCGCGGCAGATTGGGCTCGTGCCAAAACTGTAATTATTTGAGCATCAATGCAAGTTCGTACACGTGTCGCTTTTGTATGCCGTACTTAGCAGCGACTTTTGCAGCAGCATCTTTCTTGCTAGAGCCAGAATTCAATTCATTTCGCAATGCTTCATTTATCTCATCGTCGGTTGGCGGCGCTGGTGGTTTTGCACCTTCAAGTATCAACACGTATTCACCGCGAGGTTCTGTGGTCTGTGCGTACTTGACTGCATCGTGCAATGTTCCGCGCCACATTTCTTCATGCAGTTTGGTGAGTTCGCGTGCCAGCACAACTCTGCGCATCGCACCACACGCAGTTTCGAGATCGACAAGTGTTTTCTCTAGACGATGAGGTGCTTCGTACAACACAACAGTGCGCATCTCGGTTGCTACTTCGTCAATGAGCCGAGTGCGGTCGCCTCCGCTGCGGGGTAGGAAGCCTTCAAAAACAAACCGCGCTGTAGGCAAGCCGCTGATCACGAGTGCCATCGTGAGTGCAGATGGCCCAGGTATTGCCGACACGGTGATGCCTGCGTTTAATGCTGCCTTGACGAGTCGTTCACCTGGGTCGCTAATACCTGGCGTGCCTGCATCGCTCACCAGTGCAACATCAATGTCGTCAAGTAGTAATGCCACTACGTGCTCGCAAGCGTCGTGCTCGGTGTGCTCGTTGATGACGATATATTTCTTGCCTGAATGACCAAGATGTTGCAATAACAAACCTGTGCGTCGAGTGTCTTCACAACAAACAACAGTTACTGAACCAAGTGTGTCAATGGCGCGTTGCGACATGTCGCTGAGGTTGCCAATGGGTGTGGCGACGAGAGTGAGTGTCCCGCTCATGCGTTTCGCACTTCGATTAAGTCGCCAACTCGTACGCCACATCGTTCAATTGATCCCGATGACATCTCGACAATAGTTTTAGATCGACTAACTGGTGCCGCAATGCGCATTGGCTTGAGGTGTTCGGTTTTTACGACTAGTCCTGCGGCATCAAGATACAGCACATCGATTGCACACTTCATACCAATTGAGTGAATCCATTTGCACGGCGAAATAACTAGTGCAGAATCAATGCTTGTTTGACCGATAAGACCGCGCCGACGTGATTTTGCGGTGTTCGCAATGTCGGCACTCGCGAGCACCTTACCATCGCACATCAGCCAGGCTGGAGAAAGCGGCTGAGTCTTCATATTCATAAGCGTATTACCAACTGGCTATCTCTTTTACTAACTAGCAAGCGCTTGTGCTAGCTGTTGTGCCGAATTTCTAGCGTGTCGCCATCGCAGACTTCATAGTCTTTGCCTTCAACGCGGATCTTGCCAAGTTCTTTAGCCTTGTTCCAAGAACCGATTGCCAACAACTCGTCCCATGCGATCACGTCGGCACGAATAAAGCCGCGTTGCAAGTCGGAGTGAATTTTGCCGGCACACTCTGGAGCCTTTGCTCCGGCATTAAATGTCCATGCTCGAGTTTCTTTTTCGCCAGTGGTGAAATATGTGCGCAATCCGAGCAGGTGATACGCAGAGCGCACCATTCGTGGAAGTGCACCTTCGCCAAGGCCCAATGCCTCGAGCATGTCGATGCGATCTTGGCCAACTAACTGTGCGGCTTCAGCTTCGAGTTGCACGCTCATACCAAGTACTTCAACTGTGCTTGCACTTGCGCTGCCAGGTGGCGCCAACTCGGCGCGCACAAGAGCTTCCATTGCGGGAATCGTGTCGAGCTTGTCTTCTGCAACGTTGACTACTGCGAGCACGCGACGTGTGGTGAGCAAAAAGTGTGGAGCAAGCAGCAAACGATCATCTTCGGAAATGCCGGCGCGATACAGCGGGCGACCATCAGCCAAGTGAACTTGCGCGCGCTCGAGTGCTTCCATTTCTTCGGTGACGCTCTTGTCCATGCGCGCAGCTTTTTGTGTGCGCGACAAGCGTGTCTCGACAGTTTCGAGATCGGCGAGTGCCAACTCAATTTCTACAACGCGCAAATGCTCGAGCGGATCTGATGGGCCTGGAATGTCGTCGTCTTCAAATGCGCGCAACACAAAAACGATTGCATCGACTTCGCGAATGTTGGCAAGAAACTTGTTGCCCAAACCTTCACCCTTACTTGCACCCTCAACAAGACCGCCGATATCAACAACTTCAACAGTTGCGTAAACGGTGTTCTGAGTCTTGGACATTTCGGCAAGTGCTTCAAGACGAGGGTCGAGGACTTTTGCCACACCGACGTTTGGGTCTTTGGTCGCAAACGGATAAGGGGCTGCAAGTGCAGCACCGTTGGTGAGTGCGTTATAAAGGGATGACTTGCCTGCGTTGGGCAAGCCGACTAGGCCAAAGCGTTCCATGGGAACTAGTTACGCTACCTGTGGCCCCACTGTTGCATGGGCCATAGGGATTGTTACTATGGCGGTAGTGTTAATTATCCGCCACTGAAAAGGTGCTCAAACTTATGACCAGTTTTGATCTCGATCTCACAAAATACTCGCTCGGCTGGAGCGATGAGGCTGAGTATGCCTTTACGCCTGAAAAGGGCCTCAACAAATCGGTGATCGAACAGATTTCGTGGTGGAAGGGTGAACCAAAGTGGATGCGCGATTTGCGTTTGCGTTCGCTCACCACATTTGAAAAGAAGCCGATGGCACCTTGGTTCAACGTCAACATGCCAGATCTCGACTTTCAAGACATTTTTTATTATCTCAAGCCTGCTGCTGCACAGACCGACGAGTGGGACGACTTGCCAGAACAGATGAAGGCAACGTACGAAAAACTTGGCATCCCAGAAGCAGAGCGCAAGTATCTCGCAGGCGTGACATCGCAGTACGACAGTGAAGTTGTGTATCACCGCAATCGCATCGAGCTCGAAGAGCAAGGCATTTTGTTTTGCGACATGGACACTGCGTTGCGCGAATACCCAGACTTGGTTAAGCAGTACTTCGGTTCAGTTATTCCGATGGGCGACAACAAGTTTTCTGCTCTCAACACTTCGGTGTGGTCTGGCGGATCATTTATTTATGTTCCACCAGGTGTCGAGTGCGAGATGCCGTTGCAGGCGTACTTCCGTATCAACAGTGATTCGGCTGGCCAGTTTGAGCGCACGCTGATCATTGCCGACGAAGGTTCAAAAGTTCACTACATCGAAGGTTGCTCTGCTCCGGTGTACACCAACAACGCATTGCACTCTGCAGTTGTCGAAATTATTGTCAAGCCAAGTGCTCACGTGACGTACACGACCATTCAAAACTGGTCGCCCAATGTCTACAACTTGGTCACCAAGCGCGCACGCGTAGAAACCGAAGGCCACATGGAGTGGATCGACGGCAACATCGGGTCGAAGTTGACGATGAAATACCCAAGCGTGTACTTGATGGGTCCAAAAGCAACGGGTGAAGTGTTGTCGGTGGCCTACGCAGGTGCTGGTCAACATCAAGATGCCGGTGCAAAGATGATTCACGCTGCACCAGAGACATCGTCAAAGATTGTTTCAAAGTCAATTTCGAAAGATGGTGGCATCACCACCTATCGCGGTCTTGTACGCATCGAAGAAGGCGCAACAAACTGCAAGAGCCACGTGCAGTGCGACGCACTGATCTTGGATGAACAATCTGAGAGCAAGACTTTCCCATATATGGAAGTCGGCGAGCGCGACGCGCAGGTTGGTCACGAAGCAACTGTTTCAAAGATTGCTGACGAGCAGCTGTTTTATCTCATGAGCCGCGGACTCACTCAGGAACAAGCAATGGGCATGGTTGTGAACGGCTTTATTGAGCCAGTAACACGCACATTGCCTATGGAATATGCAGTTGAGTGGAGCCGCCTGATTGAGTTGCAAATGGAAGGCTCGGTTGGCTGAGTCTCAGTCACGCCTTAGGTTTATAGACATGTCAATGCGTACGGAATGCAAGCACTTTGAAAGTCGCACGTATTCAAGCGGCGACACTGTGCGCAAATGCAATCTCGATCTCGCACCTGACGCGCCATGGCGATGCCCAGAAGATTGTGAAAAGTATGAGCGCCGCATGGTGGACGTTGCGTGGAAACGTGGTTCGGTGATTCCATCAGCGGCACCGGTCGCGCCTGCAAGCCTTGACGACGGCACTGCAGCAGCAATCCTGGATGAAGCAGAGTCGATCATTAATGCTGTATTCGGTGAAGTTGTGGCCGACATGAACGACAAGCGCAAAAACAAAAAGAAAAATCGCGACAAGAAAAAGAAGAAGTAACTAGAAAACTAAATTATGTCCACAACACTCGCACTCCCCACAGTTCAAGAAGAAGTCTGGCGCTATAGCCGTATTGGTGAACTCGACCTTGCTAATTTCCGCGGTTCGTCGGCAACTACAACAGTAGAAAACGCTGATGGTGTTCAGCTTGCTGGCTCTGAAGCATCAGGTTTGATGGGCGTAGCAATCACGACTGCTCCAGATGTGTTCGCACAAATGAACACCGACAATGCTGCCCTGGTGGCACTCAAGGTCGCAAAAGGCAAAGTGCATGCGACCACCGTGGTGATCACGCACACCATTAATGAATCTGGTGTTGTTGTCTACCCACGCCTCGTGATTGACGCTGCTGAAAATAGTGAAATCACTGTTGTGGAACGCTTTGTATCTGCTGACAATGTTGTGTCACTCGTAGTACCTGTTGTCGAGATTCATGCAGCGCAGTCGGCACGCGTCACTTACCTAGCGATCAACGAGCTTGGCGACAAGACATGGCAGATTGGCAATCAGGTTGCAGTGGGCGAGCGCGACAGCAATGTGCGCGTGTTTAGCGTGGCGCTCGGTGGCGACTATGCGCGCATGCGTGCTGAAGTGCGCCTGGTTGGTCAGGGTGCAAACGCTCAGCAAACTGCTTTGTATTTTGCAGACGGCACACAGATGCATGACTTCCGTACGTTGCAGGTGCACGAAGCACCACGCACACGCAGCGACCTGCTGTTTAAGGGTGCAGTGAAGGACACGGCAAAGAGCGTGTACACAGGGCTCATCAAGATTTCAGAAAACGCAACGAAAACTGAGGCGTTTCAAACCAATCGCAACCTCACGCTGTCGCATGGCGCATGGGCCGAGAGCGTGCCAAATCTCGAGATCGAAACAAACGATGTTAAGTGCAGCCATGCTTCGACGGTTGGCCCAATCGACGACGAACAGCGCTTCTATTTGGAGAGCCGCGGCGTGCCACCAGAGATCGCCGAACGCTTGGTGGTGTTTGGATTCTTCGACGAGGTCATCGAGCGACTTCCAAAATCAGAATTTATTGAGGGCATTCGTGCCAAAGTGATCGCCAAGTTGGGGAGCAACGCATGAGCGCCGTTATGGTTTGCGCGCTCGCCGACATCGCATCGGGTCAGGTTCGCAAGTTTGCTATTGATGGCCGCAACATTGCAGTCGTGCGCATCGACGACGCCGTATATGCAATTGGTGATAAGTGCAGCCACGCAGATGTCTCGCTGTCTGATGGCGAAGTGTTGTGCGATACCAAAGAGCTCGAGTGTTTCAAGCACGGCAGCGCGTTTAGTTTGGTCAGCGGTATGCCCAACACGCTTCCCGCTACACAAGCGGTGCCTGTTTATGCAGCGACTGTTGTCGATGGCAACGTCATGATCACAGTGGAGAGTGCAAAATGACCACGCTCGAGATTCGCGACTTGCAGGTGTCGGTTGGCGACACACAAATTCTTAACGGCATCACGCTCACCATTAAGTCTGGCGAGGTGCATGCAGTGATGGGTCCTAACGGTGCGGGCAAGTCGACACTGTCTGCAGCCATCATGGGCAAGCCGGGTTACACGATCACTGGTGGTCAGGTGTTGCTCGATGGCAAGGACGTGCTTGCGATGGCAACGTGGGAGAGAGCCGTGGCAGGGTTGCATTTGGTGATGCAGTATCCAACCGAAGTTCCTGGTGTAAAGCTTGATGACGTGCTGAGCGAAGCGCTCAAGGCTCGCAGAGGTTCGCTTCCAGATCTCACAAAGACAATTGCGACAGAAGCAGCACGCATTGGTTTTGATACCGAGCTTGTGCATCGTGCGATCAACGTCGATTTTTCTGGTGGCGAAAAGAAGCGCAACGAGACATTGCAACTAGCGGTTTTGCAACCACGTATTGCAATCATTGACGAGCTCGACTCGGGTCTTGACATTGATGCACTTCGCGATTGTGCGCAACGAGTTGAGGACGCAACTAAAGAGTCAGATTTGGGTGTGTTGGTAATTACCCATTACAGCCGAATGTTTGAGCAACTTAAACCAGACTTCGTACACATTTTGGCTAAAGGTCGCATCGTTAAGAGTGGTGGTCCAGAGTTGGCAGACGATCTCGAGCGCAACGGCTATACCGCCTACGCCTCCGCTTAAAACCAGCCACCTCGCACCATATATAAGGTTGGCTCACGAGACCAGGTCTTGAAGAGCCCTCGGGAGGAGTACACAAAGCGCCTCATTTCGGCTGTACCAGTTCCTGATCCAGATGAGCAGCGCGCAAGGCGTGAGGCCCGACTCTCAATGGGAGTGGCAGACTAGTAACCCATGACATTGGGTTGGATTGAAAAAGATAATTCGCTGTATCACAAATTTGAATTTTCCAATTTCGCCGAAGCGTTTGAGTTCATGACCAAAGTTGCTGCAATCGCCGAGGAGCAGGATCATCACCCGGACTGGTCAAATGTTTGGAATGTTGTAGAAATTAATTTGTGTAGTCATAATGCTGGTCGCACGGT
>JAQCJO010000027.1 GCA_027592925.1 Actinomycetota bacterium
CGCAACCCGCCAATGCCAGTACCCAAAATTGTTCCGATGCGCTCCCGGTTGTAGGGGAGTTCGCCGGCTTGCGCCATTGCTTCGCCAGCTGCTGCTAAAGCAAACTGCTCACAACGGTCTGCGCGGCGAGATTCTTTGGAGTTTTCGAAATACGGAGACGGGTCCCATTCCTTAAACTCAACCGAGTTGGCTCCGCTGAAGCCTGGGCCAAGAAGTCCCTGCCAGAAAAGTTCCTTGCCAATACCGCAGGGGGCAACAACCCCGTATCCCGTAATGGCTACTCGATGGCCAGCACCCTGCATGATTGAATGCGCTCGAAGCGCTTACTTGACTTTGGAGGTGACGAGATCAAAGGCCTTGCCGATTGTGTCGACACCTTCGAGATCGGATTCTGGTACTTCAATACCGAATTCTTCTTCAAGCGCCATGACCAACTCAACTAGATCGAGTGAGTCGGCATCGAGGTCGTCGGAAAAGTGTGCGGTGAGAATAATTTTTGAGGCTTCGACGGAGAGAACCTCGACTGCGCATTTTGTGAAACGGTCAAATAGTTGCTGGTCCATGTTGTTGCTCCTGGCTATGTGTTATCGGACTTGTGAAAATACAGGTTACTACGAAAGAAGTTTGACTTCCTGTCTAAATCTTGTGACCTCGTGTCTAGTGACCCATGCCAAGTCCGCCATCGACGGGGATTATTGCCCCGGTGATGTATGCGGCTGCAGGGCTTGCAAGAAAGGTGACAACACCTGCGATTTCGTCCACAGTTGCGATTCTTCCAAGTGGAACGGCATCGGTGATTTGTTGCATCTGTTTTTCATTGAGTGCTGCCGTCATTTCGGTATCTACTGGCCCAGGCGCAACGACATTGACGGTGATGCTTCGCGACCCAAGCTCGCGAGCGAGGGATCGCCCTAGACCAATCAGCCCTGCTTTGGATGCTGCATAATTTGCTTGACCAGCCGAGCCCAGCATGCCGACGACGCTAGAGATCAAAATGATGCGACCAGACCTTGCGCGAAGCATGCCCTGTGTTGCTCGCTTGCAAACACGAAATGCTGCAGTGAGGTTGGCGTCGAGCACAGTTGCAAAATCGTCCTCGCTCATGCGCAGGATCAACGTGTCTTTGGTAATGCCTGCATTGGAGACAAGTACTTGCACCGGACCGAAGTGAGCTTCGACGGCATCGAAGGCTGCGTTGACTTGATCGGTGTCGGTGACGTCGCACTTGACAGCAAAAAACTCTGAAGCGGGAGCAGATGAGTTATACGTAACAGCGACGCGGTCGCCAAGGGCGGCAAATTGGCGAGCGCAAGCGAGACCAATGCCTTTAGATCCACCCGTGATGAGGACGACCCGTGAAGTTGTTTCAGTCATGTTGATCTGCTTTCTACCGCTGACCCTGCCAGCGCAAGATTGCACTCGCTGCAGTCATTCCTGCACCAAATCCTACGAGCAAAACTAAATCACCGTGACTGAGGCGTCCTTTGTCGGCTGCGTCAAAGAGGGCAAGCGGAATCGATGCAGAGGATGTATTTCCCGTTTCCTGCAGCACGATGGACGTCTTTTCCATCGAGACACCAAGTCGATCGCATGCTGCAGAAATAATGCGTGTATTTGCTTGATGAGGAACCACGAGTGCAAGTTGATCAGCCGTGACTCCAGCGATGGCCATCGATTTCTGTGCTGAGTCGACCATGATGCGAACTGCTCGTCGAAAAACTTCTTTGCCGTCCATTTTGAGAAATCCGCCAATTTCGGCATAGAGCAATTCCTCGACCGAACCATCAGCGTCTAGATCCCACGCGAGCAATTGTCCAATTCCGTCAACGGCTTCGAGTACGCATGCACCAGAGCCATCTGCAAATAAAATTGCTGTGCCACGATCGGACCAGTCGGTGACGCGAGAAAGAGTATCGGTGCCAATGACTAGCACTTTTTTTGCGCCCATTGCAATGAGTCCGTGTGCGTTTATAAGTGCATACACAAACCCTGAGCAAGCCGCATTGATGTCGTAGGCGCCACACTTGAGACCAAGCTGGTGTTGCACGCTCGGTGAGGTGCCAGGTACTGCACGGTCAGGAGTAGTCGTTGCTAAAACGAGTGCATCAATCTCGAGGGGGTCAATCTTTGCCATTTGCATTGCCAATCGCGCGCTTTGCACCGAGAGACCTGCGGTAGTTCCACCGATATGGCGTTGATGGATGCCAGTGCGCTCACGAATCCATTCGTCGTTGGTGTCGAGAGTCTTCGAGAGATCATCGTTCGTAACGATTTTGTCTGGCAGGGCACGACCCCAACCTGTGATGACTGCACCGCGTGCACCCGAAGGAATTTGTGGCATTGCCGTTAACTCTAATGCGATCTGAGCCAAGCGATTGGCTGATGAGCCGTCAATCGCTCGCCGTCAACAGCGATGTAGTTTTGCAAAATGCCTGCGAATGGCGATCGCACTTCGGTTTCGCCGACGTGTCCGAGCACATGACCAACCGCAATCTTGGTGTTGTTCTCGACAGACATCTTTTTGGTAAACACACCAGCCGCAGGACTTACAACGAGACGCTCAATTGCGAAAAGATGCTCGCCTTCGTGCGCAGGAGACGCAAGTAGTACTGATGTCGCGGAAAACACGTTCATCCATTCGATGAGCGCATCGAGATCGTCTGGAGTTGCGACGCTTATTGTTTTAGCGTCCTCAATGGTTCGCTTGGCCATTCCGGTGAGTACACCTCCTGGTCCAAGTTCGATAAAGCCGCGTACACCGAGTTCGCCAAGCGTAAGAAGACAATGTTTCCAGCGAACTGGTGAAGACAATTGAGCGGACAACAGTGACGCCCATTCGGAGCCGTGGTCGTGGGCGAGCGCATCAACATTAGAGATCACCGGAACTTCTGTATCGCGAGGGCGAGCCAATGCGATGGCATCGCGAAGCCTGTCGCGTGCACTTGACATATAAGGAGTATGAAATGCACCCGACACCGGAAGCGACATCACTCGTTTTGCCCCGAGTGCTTTTGCTTGCTCGGTTGCTTTAGCGACACCTTCAAGGGAACCAGCAATCACAACCTGACCTGGTGCATTGAAATTGGCAACCCACACATCGGCATCTGCCAACCGACACGCAACCTCAACCTGTTCGTCGTCAAGTCCGAGCACCGCAGCCATTGTTCCTGGTTGAGCAATTCCTGCTTCATGCATTGCTGACGAACGTTCTGCAACAAGCCGCAAGCCGTCGTCAAATCGAAGTGCGCCAGTGGCAACGAGCGCGGTGTATTCGCCAAGGCTGTGACCAGCACAAAAACTCGGCTCGATACCCGTGCGCTCAACGGCATCGAGCACCACGAGCGACATGACGAATGTTGTCAATTGGGCATTACGGGTGTCTTTGAGTTCTTCGGCATCTGCGTCGAGCAGCAGAGCAGCCACATCTCGACCGACCACTTCGGAGGCCTCGCCAACCAACTCCCAACTTTCGTGGTCAACCCATGCAGCGCCCATGCCTGTGCGCTGTGAACCTTGACCTGGAAATGTGAAAGCGAGCATGAAGTACTTAACCCCGTTGATTTGCTGTGTTGTCGGCTGTTTTAGCGACTGGGCCAGTGTTTGACCCCGTCTCTGAAATTGTCTCTACAGCATTGCTGTGACTACAGCGTAGAACTTGTCGCGGGTAGGTACGATGTTCACTCGCAGTAAGCCAATTAAACAAGCACTTCACTCGGGCCCGAGTGGCGGAATGGCAGACGCGACGGACTCAAAATCCGTTGTCTGAAAGGGCGTGTGGGTTCGACTCCCACCTCGGGCACCAACTTCATGGACACTCCTACACTCATCGATGTGGCAAATAGAGGCATCAACAGTCGACTCACCGAGCGGCGACTGCGTCGCGGCACGCAGTCGATGAGTGCGTTGCGCAACGAATTGAGTGTGTTAGAAGAGCAAGTGCAACATTTTGCCGAAGAGGTTCACGATCTTGAAGTGCGAGCACTCGTATCCGAGACTCCACTCGCAGATGCTGAGTCGCGTGATGCGATGCGCCACATGCAGGCCATGACAAAACATCGCGATCATTTGCGCACTGCGATTGTTGACCTTGAATCCCGTCAAGATGAACTACTCGACAGACTTGGGCGATAGATCAGTTTTGTTATGAACACGAAAATTCAAAAAACACGTATTGTGATCGCTGAAGACGAAGCAATTATTCGGCTTGACTTGCGGGAAACTTTGGAAGAAGAGGGTTACGAGGTAGTTGCAGACACTGGTCGTGGCGACACCGCAATTGAACTAGTGCGACAGCATCTTCCGGATGTAGCAATATTTGATATCAAAATGCCAGGTCTTGACGGACTAGATGCCGCTCGCGCTGTAAGTGCGGAGAAACTCTGCCCGGTAGTCATGCTGACGGCTTTTAGTCAGCGTGAAGTAATCGAGCAAGCCCGTGACGCAGGGGCACTTGCATATCTTGTCAAGCCTTTTCAAAAGACCGATCTTGTTCCGGCAATAGAGCTTGCAATAGGTCGTTTTCAAGAAATGAAAACGTTGAGTGGTGAGCGTGATGCTCTTGGCGAGCAGTTGGAGCTGCGCAAACTGTTAGATCGCGCAAAGGGATTGTTAATTAACAAATTCTCGATGACCGAACAATCCGCCTTTGATTTCATTCAGAAGAATGCGATGTCAACGCGAACCAAGATGGTGGACGTGGCCAACCAGATTCTGAGCGGACACATCACTCCATAGTTGTCGGTTATCGTCGTGGAATGAACCAGGCGGGTTTCTTGTGCAGTTAATGGTCCTCGATGGCAACTCGCTGGCATACCGAGCCTTCTTTGCTCTGCCGACCGATATGACAACGGCAAGTGGACAAGTGACCAATTCGGTGTACGGCTTTTGTTCAATGCTCTTGACACTGATGAAGGACCACAAGCCAGATGGCGTGATTGTGGTATTCGATCGAAAAGAAAAAACCTTTCGGCACAAGGCGGCGCCAGAGTACAAAGCGCAACGCGAAGCGCAGCCAGACATCTTGTATCAACAAATGGACATCATTAAAGAAATGCTCGAGGTGATGGGTATTGCTGCTATCGATGCCGCCGGTTTTGAAGGTGACGATTTGATTGCCACCATCGCGGAAAAAGCAGAGCAAGCAGGCGAAGACCTGCTGATAGTGACTGGTGACAGAGACACGTATCAACTGGTGCGTGACCCACATATTCGCGTGTTGTACAACAAGCGTGGCGTAAGTGACTATGCGTTATACGACGAGGCAGGAATTGTTGAGCGCACCGGTGTGACACCGGCGCAATATTCGCAGTACGCGGCTTTGCGAGGCGATCCGAGCGACAATCTGGATGGCGTGCCGGGTGTTGGCGAAAAGACTGCAGCCAAATTGATGGTGAAGTATCACGACATTGTTTCTGTTTTTGATGCAGCAGATGAGCAGACACCAAAGTTAAAACAAGGATTGCTCGAAAGTCGCGAACGAGTATTGCGCAACGCACAACTGATGGTGCTGCGCCGCGATGCTCCAGTAACGATTGACATCACGCAGACAGTGCCACGGCCAAGAATGGGCGAACTGAAGACAATGTTTGAGGCCCTCGAATTCAAATCGATGTTCGCGCGGGCTAAAACTGTGTTTGGAGACGCTCCGTCTGCAGAAACAAAATCTGTGCGCGAATCTGCTATTGAATCTGCTATTGAATCTGCTGTTGATTGCATCGCCGCAAAGATTGAACGCTGCGAAAATGTTGCGTCTGCAGTCGCGGTACTTGCCAAGGTTGCAAAACTTGAATGCGCCGATGTTGGTGTGGGATGGGTTGGTGAGCCTGGACGAAGTGCATTAGATGGCATTGCGATCGTTGTCGATGCAAGTGCATCGGCTGTGGCGTGGATCGGTGTTGACGTTTTGCAGGACAAGGCAGTACTCGATGGTTTAGGTGCACTGGCAAAGATTCGCGCGCACCATGCAAAGCCGTTACTGAAGTGGATGATGGACCACGACGTCGACCTGCGATTTATCAATCTTGATACTGCGATCGCTGCGTACTTGCTCGACCCCAGTGATAACAAGTTTGATATTCAAGAAGTGTTGGGGAGATACACCAACTTCACCATTCAAGTTGGCGGGGCAGAAGAGTCTGGGCAACTCGATTTTGGTTCGATCAACACAGACAATTCGCAGCGCATCTGCGATGAGGCCGTAGCGGTGGGTTTGATCGCTGATCCGATCTTGAAGGCTCTCGACACTCAGGGCGTTTCAAAACTGTATGCAGATGTGGAAATGCCACTTGTGCGGGTATTGGCGCGAATGGAACGCGATGGCATAGCCGTCGACGTTAAGCAGTTGACCGCCATCAACGAAAACTTGAATGCTCACGTTGTGCGCCTCACATCGGTGTTGCACAAACTTGCTGGCCGTCCGTTCAATATCAATTCTCCGACTCAGTTGCGGGAAATTTTGTTTGAAGAGAAAAAACTCGCGCCAGGTAAAAAGACGAAGACTGGTTTCAGCACCGATGCAGCGACGCTGGAAAAGATTCGAGATCAGTGGCCTGAATTTATTGACCCTCTTTTGGAGTACCGAGAATTTGAAAAGCTTCGGTCAACCTATGGACAAGGACTACTTGACTCAGTTGGTGCTGATGGTCGGATACATGCGACATTTAATCAAACGGTTGCTCGCACCGGCCGACTGTCAAGCGACCAACCGAACTTGCACAATATTCCTGTTCGCTCAGACGAGGGCAAAGTGTTTCGCACCGCATTTATCCCGTCGAAGGGTTGCGAGTTTTTGGTTGCCGACTACAACCAAATCGAACTTCGTTGTATAGCGCATCTTGCCAATGACCCAGGCTTGATCGATGCTTTTACTCGTGGCATCGATGTACACAGTGCAACTGCTTCGCGACTGTTCAACGTTAAAGAATCTGATGTATCGAGCGAACAACGTTCTCAATCGAAAATGGTTTCGTACGGACTTGCCTACGGGATGGAGGCATACGGTCTGAGCCAGCGACTTAGTGTGGGAGTTGGCGAAGCCTCAGGGATTCTGGATGCGTATTTCATTGCGTTTCCCAACGTGAAGCAGTACATGGACGACACTGTTGAACAGGCTCGCAAGCGTGGCTACACCGAAACATTGTTTGGCAGGCGTAGACCGATACCCGAACTCAACAGCAGCAACTTTCGAATTCGCCAAGCAGGAGAACGTCAGGCCATGAACGCAGGTATTCAGGGTCTTGCTGCAGACATCTTCAAGATTGCATTGGTGCGCATCAGTGATGCCTTCGAAGAAGCAAAACTGAAGAGCCGCGTAATTTTGCAGGTGCACGATGAAGTGATTATCGAAGCCGTCACGAGCGAGAAAACGGTGGTCGAAGAGATCGTTTTGACCCAGATGAAGCAGGCTGCAAGTCTCAAGGTGCCACTCGAGGTGCACAGCGCTTGGGGCACGTCTTGGGCCAGTGCCAAAAGCTAGTGCTACTAGCTAGTTCAACGGGCTAGTAGCCCTGGAATATCCGCAGAGTATGACTGGTAGCGTGATCGTGCCCTACCGCAGGTAGGACCACCTTGAAAGAGGTGCAACCGATCCCATCCACCGAAAGTACGTATTCATGTCTGATCTTCAATTAATGCAAAGCCCTCCAATGGGCACCTTCGACGCAGAAGGAAATTACACCCCGCGCCAAGTCACTGAGCGCGATCTCACCCAGTCGTTTGCCGATTTAATCAACGGCACTCTTGTTGAACTTAAAGACGGTCAACTCGTCACAGGAACAGTTGTGCGAATTACGCGTGACGAGGTTCTTGTTGAAATTGGTTACAAAACAGAAGGTGTGATCCTCAGTCGCGAGCTTTCAATGCGCGCAGACGTCGATCCAAACACCATCGTCAAGTTGGGCGAGAAGATTGAAACTCTTGTTATCACGCTTGAGGACAAAGAAGGGCGTTTGTTGTTGTCGAAGAAGCGCGCACAGTACGAGCGTGCATGGGGAGACATCGTGAAGGTAAAGGAAGTTGACGGAACCGTTGAAGGTCTGGTGATCGAAGTCGTCAAGGGTGGACTTATCGTCGACATCGGTTTGCGTGGCTTCTTGCCAGCGTCGCTTGTTGAGATGCGTCGTGTTCGTGACCTCGCGCCTTATATTGGTCAGCGCATCACTGCAAAGATCCTCGAGTTGGATCGCACACGCAACAACGTTGTGTTGTCGCGTCGCACATTGCTTGAAGCAAACCAGCGCGGAGAGCGCGACGACTTCTTAGGCAACCTCAAGGTCGGCGAGATCCGCAAGGGTCGCATCTCGAGCGTTGTTGCATTCGGTGCATTCGTCGACTTGGGTGGCATGGACGGACTGATTCACGTTTCCGAATTGTCATGGAAGCATGTTGACAATCCAAGTGCAGTCGTCACGATTGGTGACGAAGTAACTGTCAAGGTTCTTGAAGTTGACATGGACCGCGAGCGCATCAGTCTTTCATTGAAGGCCACACAACAAGATCCATGGCAAGAGTTTGCTGGTGGTCACCAGGTTGGTCAGCTCGTTTACGGCCGCGTGACAAAACTTGTTCCATTTGGTGGCTTCGTGCAAGTTGGCGATGGTATTGAAGGCCTCGTGCACATCTCGGAAATGTCAACACATCACGTTGAGGCTCCTGAGCAAGTTGTTACTCCGGGCGAAGAGTTGTGGGTCAAGATCATTGATCTCGACCTCGCTCGCCGTCGCATCAGCCTTTCGATCAAGCAAGCCGCAGAAGGTGGCGAGTTGGCCGAAGAGTATCGCGGTCAGTTCCAAGTCGACGACCAAGGCAACTGGGTCGGCGGCGATGACTCAACACGCGAGGCTGCATGGTCGGAATACTTCGACGCAAGTGCACCAGTTGCAGATGCATCAGCAACAGCAACAGGGCAAGCTGCACCGGCCGTAGAAGCCCCTGCCGTTTGAACCGAAGTGGTGCCACAACTTTGGCCATCACATGACAGCGTGTAGTTCATGATTCTTGTTGGTCTTACCGGTGGCATTGGCTCTGGTAAGTCGACGGTCTCACAGATGTTGGCCGATCGTGGCGCAATCATTATTGACGGTGACGCCATCGCGCGTGCATTGCAGCGCTCTGGTACTGCTGTCTTTGCTGCGATGGTTGAACGCTTCGGTGATGTTGTTGGTGCTGATGGCGAACTCGATCGATCGAAAATTGCATCATTGGTGTTTTCTGATGCGCAAGCGCTTGCTGATCTCAACAAGATCGTGCATCCTGCAATCGGTGTGGAGATGTTGCGACGCATAAGTGAACTGCGGGACACCGATGCAATTGCGATTCTCGATTTTCCATTATTGGCAGAGTCGCCACGCAAGGGATTGTCTGGCGTGATTGTTGTTGATGTTGATCCTGCAATCGCTCTTGAACGTGTCGTACGTGATCGCGGCATGCAGGCAAGTGACGTACAGGCACGCATAGACAAACAGGCATCGCGAAAGGACCGACTGGCAATAGCCGATCGAGTACTCGATAATTCGGGAACGAAAGATGACTTGGTTCGCCAGGTTGATCAAGCATGGGAATGGATTGCGACTTTGCCAAAAGCAGAAGCCGATGCAGGAGAGACTGGGTGACTCAGAAAGACGGTGGTGTACAAGAAGTTGCTGTCAACAAGTTTGAAGTTGTTTCAGAATTTCAGCCAGCAGGAGATCAGCCGGCTGCCATTGCGGCGTTAGCAAAAGGCATCAATCGCGGAGATCGTTTTCAGACACTGCTTGGAATCACGGGTTCGGGTAAGTCGGCAACAATGGCGTGGACTATTGAAGCCGTGCAAAGACCAACATTGATCTTGGCACCAAACAAGAGCCTCGCTGCGCAGTTGGCGCAAGAGATGAAAGAGTTCTTTCCGAAAAATCGGGTGGAATATTTTGTTAGTTACTACGACTATTACCAGCCAGAGGCATACATCCCATCGAGCGACACGTTCATCGAAAAGGACTCGGCAATCAACGACGAGATTGATCGACTTCGTCACTCGGCAACCGCGGCGCTGTTGACTCGACGAGACACAATCGTGGTTGCATCAGTCAGTTGCATTTACGGCATGGGAGACCCCGACGAATACCGTGGCAATTTGCTCGAGTTGCATGTTGGTGTTGACTACGACCAACGAAGCATCTTGAAGCGTCTCGTAGATTTGCAGTACGACCGCAACGACCTCACCCTTGGTCGTGGCAACTTCCGCGTACGCGGTGACACCATCGAAGTGCATCCTGCTTATGACGAAACGGTGACGCGCTTTGAGATGTTTGGCGACACGGTCGAGCGCATCACCATTGTTGATCCGGTAACGGGTGAGACGCTGCAAGACCTCAAGCAGACGATGGTGTTTCCTGCGACGCACTATGTGGCTGGCAATGAGCGCATGCAACGAGCCATGCTGCAGATCGAAGCAGAGTTGCAGCCCCGATTGAAGCAATTTGAGAACGAGGGCAAACTTCTTGAAGCGCAACGGCTGAGACAGCGCACACAATACGACCTTGAGATGATGGCTGAGGTCGGGTATTGCAACGGCATTGAAAACTATTCAATGCACATTGACGGGCGCGTGCACGGTCAGCCACCGTTTACATTGCTCGACTATTTTCCAGATGACTTTTTGATGGTGATGGATGAAAGCCATGTTTCAATCCCGCAATTGCACGGACAGTACGCCGGTGACCAAAATCGTAAGGCGACATTGATTGAACACGGCTTTCGGTTGCCATCTGCGGCCGACAACAGACCACTGCGTTTTGAAGAGACAATGGAACGAATCAACCAATGCGTTTTTCTGTCCGCCACTCCAGCGCCATTTGAGCTTGGTTTGAGCAGTCAGGTTGTTGAGCAGATCGTGCGACCAACAGGCCTGATTGATCCTGAAGTCATTGTGCGACCAACTAAGGGCCAGATTGACGACATCATTGAGATGGTCAATGGCAGGGTCGCAAACGGCGATCGTGTGTTGATTACCACCCTGACAAAAAAGATGGCCGAAGACTTGAGTGAATACTTGATTGAGCAGGGTCTCAAGGTGCGGTATTTACACTCCAACATAGACACCGTGCAACGGATCGAGATTTTGCGCGCTTTACGACTTGGCGAATTTGATGTGTTGGTAGGAATCAATTTGCTGCGCGAAGGTCTCGACTTGCCAGAAGTTTCGCTCGTCGCAATTTTGGATGCGGACAAGGCCGGATTCTTGCGCAGCCAAACATCATTGATTCAGATGATCGGACGTGCCGCGCGAAACGTCAATGGGCAGGTGGTCATGTATGCCGACAATCGCACAGCCGCAATGGACAAAGCAATTGGTGAAACCAGCAGGCGTCGTGAAAAACAGATTGCCTACAACCTGGAACACGGGATTGATCCCCGGACCATCCGCAAGGCAGTGGGCGACATTTTGTCGATATTGCGGCCCAATGAAGCCAACAAAGTTCCAAAACTGGGAGACCGCAAGAACATGGAACGTGACAAGGTTCTCAACGAACTGAAATCCTTGCCTCAACAAGAACTAGAAGCGCTCATTTTGACACTGGAAGAGGAAATGACGCTTGCAGCCTCTGAGATGCGATTCGAATATGCTGCACGCTTGCGCGATGAAGTGAAGGAATTGAAGCGCGAATTACGTGACGCAAAGTGATGACTTGTAGTCTGCTTGCTGATGTCTATTTCAAAAAAGCCTGCAGCTGCTAAGCCAGCAAACCAAAAGCCTGCACAGGCGCCGGCAATAATTAAAGCAAAAGTGAAATCGGCCGTGTACAACGCAGGTCATATCTCGGTTCGTGGTGCGCGCGAGCACAACCTCAAAAATGTCAGCGTGGATCTGCCTCGTGATCAGCTTGTGGTGTTTACGGGGTTGTCGGGTTCTGGCAAGTCGAGTTTGGCTTTCGACACCATTTACGCAGAAGGTCAAAGACGTTACGTCGAGAGTTTGAGCTCCTATGCGCGGCAGTTTCTTGGGCAAATGGACAAACCGGATGTTGACATCATCGAAGGTTTGTCGCCGGCGATTTCGATTGATCAGAAGTCTGCTTCTCGCAACCCACGATCGACAGTGGGGACGATTACTGAGGTGTACGACTATTTGCGTTTGTTGTGGGCACGAATCGGTGTGCAACATTGCGCAAATGACGGAACGAAATTGCAACGCCAAACACCACAACAGATCGTTGATCGCATACTTGACCTTCCCGAAGGCACTCGTTTTCAAGTTCTAGCACCAGTTATTCGCGGCCGAAAAGGTGAGTACGAATCCTTGTTGTCCGATTTGTCTGCGCAGGGTTTTTCGCGTGCTCGGATTGATGGAGAAGTCGTGGAGATCGCGGAGTTTTTGAAGTCCGATCAAAAACTCGGGCGTTATGAAAACCACACGATCGAGATTGTTGTCGATCGCCTCGTGCGCAAGGCAGGCATACAGCGACGCCTGACAGACAGCCTCGAAACCGCATTGCGACTCGCGGATGGTGTTGCCGAAATTGACATCGATGGTGAGGTCATCACATTTAGCCAGCATCTCGGTTGTCCAAAATGCGGAGAGAGTTATGAAGAACTTGCTCCACGTAATTTCTCGTTCAACTCGCCATTCGGCGCATGCGAGACTTGTCTTGGTCTTGGCACACGGTATGAGGTTGATCCCGAATTGGTCGTGCCAGATGCCGAGTTGGCAATCAATCAGGGTGCAATTGCTCCTTGGCGCTCAGCGCACACTCAATATTTTACTCGCATGCTCGAAGCGGTCGCAGACGAGTTTGGCATTGACATGAATCGTAAATGGTCGAAATTGACCGACAAGCAAAAAGCAATTGTGATGAATGGCGCTGGCGATGCGCTCATGGTGAAATACAAGAACCGATATGGCCGAGTGCGCGAGTATTCAACTGCATATGAAGGCGTAGTGCCGTGGATCAAGCGTCGACATGAGTCTTCAGAAACTGACACGCAGCGTGAGCAATTTGAAAGTTATATGCGCGAAGTCCCGTGCAAGGCTTGCAAAGGAGCAAGGCTCAAGCCTCAATCGCTTGCGGTATTAGTCAATGGCGAGCACATCAGCGCGGTCTGCGATATGTCGATTGCCAAGTCGGCTGCATTTTTGTCGAAGCTGGTGTTGGGTGAGCGTGATCGAATGATTGCCGAACGCGTGACTAAAGAGATCAATGCTCGTTTGAGTTTCTTGCTGGATGTCGGTCTCGACTATCTGACTCTGTCACGTGCAGCGGGCACTCTCGCGGGCGGAGAAGCTCAGCGAATTCGTTTGGCAAGTCAGATCGGTTCGGGTTTGGTCGGAACTCTCTATGTATTGGACGAACCATCGATCGGTCTGCATCAACGTGATAATCACAAATTGATAGAGACTCTGATGCGATTACGCGATCTTGGCAACACGGTGATTGTTGTTGAACACGACGAGGACACGATCAATGCAAGCGACTGGTTGGTCGACATTGGTCCGGGTGCTGGTGAGCACGGCGGAGAGGTTGTGTACAGCGGTCCGGTGCCTGGTGTGCATTCGGTGAAGACCTCGATCACTGGTCAGTACCTGAGCGGCAAACGGTCCATTGCAGTTCCTCAAGATCGTCGGAGTACAGGAAAAGAATGGTTGTCAATTAGAGGTGCGCGCCAACACAACCTCAAAAACTTAAGTGTCAAGATTCCACTTGGATGCTTTGTAGCAGTCACAGGAGTATCTGGAAGCGGCAAGAGCAGTTTGATTCGTGACATTTTGTTGCCTTCTTTGATGCAAAAGATTTATAAATCAAAAGATGCGCCGGGTAAGCACACCGCAGTTGATGGCATACAGCATCTTGACAAAGTGATTGATATGGATCAATCGCCGATTGGTCGTACTCCGAGATCTAACCCTGCTACTTACACAGGCGTCTTTGACGATATTCGCAAGTTGTTCAGCACGACACCCGAAGCGAAGGTTCGTGGTTATATGCCAGGTCGTTTTAGTTTCAATGTGCCAGGGGGTCGTTGTGAGGCTTGCGCTGGCGATGGAACCATCAAAATTGAGATGCACTTTTTGCCCGATGTCTATGTGCCGTGCGAGGTTTGTAAAGGCGCCAGGTACAACCGTGACACCCTGGACATCACATTTAAAGGCAAGAACATCTCAGATGTATTGAACATGTCCATCTCTGAAGCCGTTGAGTTCTTTGCAAAACAGCCACGTATTTCACGACACATGGAGACGCTTGTAGATGTGGGCCTTGGTTACGTACGACTTGGCCAATCTGCACCAACGCTTTCTGGTGGCGAAGCACAACGTGTCAAGTTGGCGGCTGAACTTGCAAAGCGAAGCACAGGCCACACGATCTATTTGCTGGACGAACCAACTACTGGATTGCATTTTGAGGACGTGCGTCGGCTGTTAACGGTCTTGGCGCGACTTGTCGATCAGGGCAACACTGTGCTTGTTATCGAACATAATCTCGACGTCATCAAAACCGCCGACTGGCTGATCGATCTGGGCCCGGAGGGCGGAGATGGTGGAGGACAACTTGTTGCAGAGGGCACTCCCGAGACCGTTGCAAAAGTTAAGGGAAGCTACACGGGCAAGTACTTGGCCCCATTACTGAAATCGTCGAAGTAGCAGAGACGCAAAAGTACTGAGTCATGCAACGACCAGACGGAAATATTCCGGTCACTCCAGGTTCGTATCAGTTTCGAGATGCACAAGGTCGCGTCATTTATGTAGGTAAAGCAATCAACTTGCGTTCTCGGGTCTCAAGTTATTTCGCAGACCCAGCGACTTTGCATCCGCGCACCGCGAGCATGATGAGTTTCGCTGACAAAGTGGAGTGGATTGAAGTACGAAATGAAGTCGAAGCCTTGTTGCTCGAATACGCCCTGATCAAGGAGCACAAGCCTCGTTTCAACATTCGGTTGCAAGATGACAAGAGTTTCCCGTTTATGGCCGTTACCACGGATGAAGAATGGCCACGCGCGATGATGTTTCGCGGTAAGCGCCGCAAAGGCGTCCGCTACTTCGGTCCCTATGTGCATCCAGGTGCAATCCGGGACACTTTGGAATTACTACTTCGCACATTTCCTGTTCGCACCTGCGCCGCATCCAAATTTAAACAGCACGAACGACTAGGTCGACCATGTTTGTTGTTCCATATCGAAAAATGTAGTGGTCCGTGCGTGGGCGAAATCTCGGCTGTCGATTACAAAGTGCATGTAGATGGGTTAATGAAGTTTCTGGATGGCGACAACACCGAAATTGTTGCAACTATGGAAAAGCAGATGATTGCTGCATCCGAAGCGACAGATTTTGAGCGAGCAGCGAAGATCCGTGATCGGTTAACGGCAATTCATCAAGTCTTAGAGAAACAGCAGATGGTCGGAGTGCAAGAGGACGACATGGACGTGATCGGAATTGCTCAAGACGAAATCACTGCAGCTGTCCAAATTTTCTTTGTGCGTAAAGGTCGCGTCATTGGACGTAATGGTTTTGTTCTAGACAAAGTGGAGGATGTGAGTCCTGAATTGCTCGTCGACCGAATTTTGGAGAATATTTATGGCGATGAGCCAGCACTTGGAATCCCTAAACAAGTGCTCGTACCAGTGTTGCCAGAAAGTCATGGGGCAGTTGAAAAATGGCTGAGCGATGTTCGCACCACTCAAGTAAGCGTGAGAGTGCCCATGCGCGGCGACAAGCGAGAATTGCAAGAGACCGTGACGATCAATGCAAGTAGGGAACTAGCACGACATCGTTTAAAAAGATCTGCTGATCAACACAGTCGAACAATGGCTCTCAACGATCTGCAGCAACTTCTGAAACTTCCGCATTTTCCATTGCGCATCGAGTGCTACGACATGGCTCACCTGCACGGCACAGACTATGTCGGGTCGATGGTCGTGCTCGAGGACGGTTTGCCTGCGAAGACCGAATACCGACGTTTCAAGATCAAGGATGTTCCTGGCAACGACGACTACGCAGCAATGCGCGAAGTGTTGATGCGCAGATTGAGTGCCTACAAAAAAGAACGAGACCTGCCAATCAGCGAGCGCGGTAGTAAGCCTGGCAAGTTTGCATATCCTCCACAATTGATTTTGGTCGATGGTGGCAAAGGCCAATTAGGAGTCGCGATAGACGTGATGAAGGAACTGGGTCTTGAAAACGAAATCCCAGTTGCATCTCTGGCTAAGCGGCTTGAAGAAGTATTTGTTCCCAATTCGTCAATGCCGATCGATGTGCCCCGCGGTAGTGAAGCGTTGTTCATGTTGCAGGTCATCCGCGATGAGGCTCACCGTTTCGCCAATACCTTCCACCGACAATTGCGAGGCAAGAGAATGAAGGTCAGTGGACTAGACGGGATTGCTGGTCTTGGCGCTGCGCGGAAAGAAAAACTGATGCAGGTTTTTGGCAGTATGAAATCATTGCGAGAAGCAAGCGCCGATGAGATCCATACTCAATCTGGTCTTCCGCAAGTGGTGTCGCAGGCGGTATTTGATGCTTTGCATCTATCTTGAGCCCACCTGATAATCGGTAGCCTGATCATCAGTGGCTGACAACCTCTTAATTGCAGGTCTTTCTGGTGCTGGTCGTTCTCAGGCCGCAGATGACCTCGAAGACGTTGGCTGGTTCGTTGTCGACAATATGCCGATCGCCCTAATTGACAAGGTTGTTGAGCTGGCGGCAACGGGGGAACAATCGCAACTCGCACTGGTGGTCGGAGCAGCAACCCATCAAACTGATGCTGTTGTTGTCGTGCACCGATTGCGCGAAGCCGGTCATCGAGTACGCGTGTTGTTCTTGGATGCATCAACACCGGAGTTGGTGCGTCGTTACGGCGCCACAAAAAGGAAGCATCCACTTGCCAGTCGCTTCTCGAGCGTGGAAGAAGCAATTCACGAAGAGCGTTCGATTCTTGAGACGGTGAAGGGGGCTGCTGATCTCGTTATCGACACTTCGAGCCTCAATATTCATCAACTGAAATCACAGATTGTTGAGTTGTTCGCACCAACCGGCGACAGAGACGTCATGCAGTTGTCACTGGTTTCGTTTGGTTTTAAGCACGGGATACCGTTGGATGTAGACATGGTGTTGGACGTGCGGTTTCTACCGAACCCGCATTGGGAAGAGCACCTACGTGAGTTGTCAGGGCTCGATGACGCAGTCAAATCCTTCACTATTGATCAGCCGCTAGCGCAAGAGTTCCTCGTCAAAGCGCAGGGAATGCTCGAGTTTTTGTTGCCTGCATTCAAAGCAGAGGGTAAGAGTTATTTGACCATTGCTATTGGTTGCACAGGTGGCCGGCACCGGTCGGTTGCTGTGACAGAGGCCATTGGCTCTTGGTTGGCTGCGAACGGTCTGCGACCGCGCATTACCCACCGCGACATCTTCAGGTAGTTGTTCAGGCTTAACGATGAGTTCGTGCGCTAATATCTTGCGCTATGGCACAGACACCTATACGAGTTGGAATTAACGGTTTTGGACGAATTGGTCGTAACTTCTTTCGTGCAGTGAATGCGGCGAATGCACCGATCGAAATTGTTGCAGTAAACGATCTCGGTTCCATCAAGACGATGGCGCACCTCTTGAAGTATGACTCGGTGCTCGGGATTCTCCCGAACGAAATCATTCCGGTGGAAGATGGCATTTCGGTTGACGGCAATGTGCTGAAGGTCTTGCAGTTTCGCGACCCGAAAGATCTTCCGTGGATGTCGCTTGGCGTTGATGTTGTCATTGAGTCAACTGGTTTTTTCACAGAACGCGACAAAGCAGCAGCCCATCTAGATGCTGGCGCGCCTTTGGTCATTGTTTCTGCACCGTCGACTGGTGCGGACGCAACATTTGTTTATGGTGTGAATCATAAAGATTTTGATCGCACCAAACACAAGGTGATCTCGAATGCAAGTTGCACCACAAACTGTTTCGTACCGATGGTGAAAGTACTTGATGATGCGTTTGGTATTGAGCAGGGTTTGATGACAACCGTTCACGCTTACACAGGTGACCAGCAATTGGTTGACGGTCCACATAGTGATCTGCGTCGTGCGCGTGGCGCTGCAATCAACATCACACCAACAGGCACGGGAGCGGCTCGTGCAACAGCACTTGTGCTCGAATCAATGAAGGGCAAGTTGGATGGAACATCGTTGAGGGTTCCAGTTCCGACCGGATCTATTACTGATTTTGTTGCAGTGGTAAAGAAAGCAGCAACAAAAGATGAGATCAATGCTGCATTCAAAAAAGCCGCGGCAGGTGAGTTGAAGGGCGTGCTTGAGTACACCGATGCACCAATCGTTTCGAGCGATGTTGTGACCAATCCACACAGTTGTGTTTTTGACAGCGATTTGACGATGAGTATGGGCACTCTTGTAAAGGTGCTTGGTTGGTATGACAACGAGTGGGGCTATTCAAATCGCTTGGTCGATTTGACTCGCCATGTCGGTTCGACAAAGTAAACAACGAAACACAATTCGTCGATGAGTATTCTGCCTCTCTTGGAGGACTTGGGAGATGTGCGCGGCAAGCGCGTGCTCGTTCGTACCGACTTCAACGTGCCCATGTCTGGCGCCGATGATGCTCGTGTCGTAGTTGACGATTTTCGAATTGTTTCGGCTCTCCCAACGATCAAGTACTTGACCGATCGCGGTGCGACTGTTGTTTGCGCAAGCCACTTGGGAAGACCCAAAGGTGCTCCGTCTGCGAAGTATTCGATGGCTCCGGTGAGAGCAAAACTGGCTGAAATTGCACCTGGTGTGGAAATGCTTGAGAATCTACGCTTCAACCCGGGTGAAGAAGCTAATGACCCCAAGTTTGTGGCCGAACTCGTTGCGGGTTTCGATTTGTACGTCGACGATGCATTCGGTGCGACTCATCGTGCGCATGCATCAATAGTGGGTCCTCCTAAAACCTTGCCATCAGCGGCCGGAAGATTGTTGCAGCGAGAAATCGAAGTGCTTGGTGCATTACGTGATAGACCAAACAGGCCATTTGTTGCAGTGCTTGGTGGTGCAAAGGTGAGTGACAAAATCGGTGTTATCAAGGCGCTCCAGGAGCGTGTTGATGCATTCATCATCGGTGGGGGAATGTGTTTTACGTTTTTGGCGGCACAGGGCTACTCGGTAGGTGATTCAATTTGTCAACCAGAGTTAATTGACGTCTGCAAGAAACTCTTGAACGGCAATGTGCCGATTCATCTTCCCGAAGACATCGTTGGTCTAGACGCGGATGGCGTGTATGCGACTTACGGAATTCGGTTGCCGAATGGTGCCAAGGGTCTTGACATTGGTCCAGGATCTGCGGCCGCGTTTACCGACATCATTATGGATGCGCGCTCTGTCTTTTGGAATGGACCAATGGGAATGTTTGAAGATGCAAGATTTGCAAATGGCACAAGAACTGTTGCGCAAGCGATGGCCGATACCAAAGCGTTTACCGTCGTTGGTGGCGGCGACTCTGCCGCTGCTCTCTCACAATTCAAACTCGACGATGAAGTTGATCATGTTTCAACGGGTGGCGGCGCGTCGCTCGAGTATCTAGAGTTAGGCGACCTTCCCGGTCTTGAAGCGTTGCGAGGAGCACCACGTGTCCAATGAACAAGTACGCAAACCGCTGATTAGCGGTAATTGGAAGATGCATCACAATCATTTTGAAGCAATTCAATGTTTACAAAAACTTGCATATCTCTTAACTAAAGATGATTTCGCGTCGTGTGATGTGAGCGTGCATCCACCGTTCACTGACATTCGTAGTATTCAAACTCTCATTGATGTAGACGAACTTAAAGTTTCTTTGGGCGCCCAACACTGCCATTGGGAAGAAAAAGGGGCATTTACTGGAGAAGTAAGTCCATTATTTCTGAGCAAGCTCAATGTGCAATACGTGATCTGCGGACACAGTGAGAGACGAGAGATTTTTGGTGAGACCGACGAAAACGTTGCAAAAAAGATCACCGCAATTCAGAAAAATCGGATGACACCGATCGTCTGTGTGGGTGAGACACTTGCCGAACGAGAAGCCGGTCTAACAACCCAAAAAATCATGGGGCAGGTGCGGTCAGCGCTTGCCGGCCGATCGGGCGAACAAGTAGCAGCGATGGTCATTGCCTACGAACCGATTTGGGCTATTGGCACCGGCCGTACCGCCACTTCATCTGATGCGCAGGCAGTAATTGGGGCAATACGCGCCCAGGTCCATGAGATCAGCGGACCAAAGGCTTCGGAGGCGGTGCGCTTGCAGTATGGGGGCAGCGTCAAGGCAGCCAGCATCGCCGAACTGATGGCTCAGCCCGACATTGATGGGGCATTAGTGGGTGGTGCAAGCCTTGACCCAGCCGAATTTGCTCGCATCGTGCAATTTAGGCTTCACCGCTCCTAATTTATAGCGATGCCCGGCTAGCCCTTTTGGGATTGCCTCTCGTGGTGTTACTGTTGTTTCATTCGTGGGGGCGACTTAGATTGTCGTATGTATTTATTGCCCACGACTTGTCAGTAGTTCGTCATATCGCTGATCGAGTTGCAGTGATGTATCTCGGGAAGATTGTAGAGATAGGCGATAAGAAGTCAATTTACGAACACCCAACGCATCCGTATGCGAAGTCATTGCTTTCTGCAGTTCCTGTTCCAAATCCAACTACCGAACGATCGCGTTCACGAATCATGTTGGAGGGAGATGTTCCTTCACCGGTCAATCCACCTTCTGGGTGTCGTTTTAGAACGCGTTATTGGAAGGCCACTGAACTGTGTGCAAGTTCCGAGCCACAATTGGTTGTGCGCCCGACAGCTCAACTTTCGGCCTGCCATTTTCCAGAGTAA
>JAQCJO010000091.1 GCA_027592925.1 Actinomycetota bacterium
CCGCCCCCGTCGCTATGACGTTATTGACTTATTACTTCGTGAAACCGACCTTCGTCCAGTCCCCGTCGGTAAAGCCGAATGCACCGAAGTTGGCTACGTTTTTCGGAACACCGACCACGTTGTTGCGTTGGAACAATGTGATGGAGTGCACCAATTCGAACTGCTTTTTGTCGGCGTTATTGGCCAATTCACAGCGCTTCTTTGGGTCAAGGATGCTGTTCGCTCGCGCAAACAATGCATCTGTCTCAGCCGACCCAATGTTGCCGAAGTTTTGTGGCGAACCCAAACGATGGATGTTACTTACCCCAGAGATCGGGAAGCTGCCTCCCGCCCATGCAAAGAGCGAAATTTCGAATTGGCCACCAAGGACATGTTTGGCGGTGAAGTATTCCGTTGATGGAACCACTGTTGGAACCAGCTCGATGCCGGCTCCCTTGGCCTGAGCCGAAGCCAACAGCACGGTGTCACGACGGTTGTCGTTGTTGCTTGGGTATTTGACCGTCACGGAGAGGCGTTTGCCACCCTTGGCGTAAATACCATCTGCACCCTTACTCCAGCCAGCGCCAGTGAGCAGCGCTTGTGCTGCCGCAATATTGCGCTTGCCGAGTTTGCCGGTGTTGTCCTGGTTGCAGGCAACTCCATCGAGGAACACGTGGTTATTGTTCGCCTTAACTTTCGGGTCAACTATGCCCTGAATTGCTTTTGCAATCTGGTCACGATCAATGGAAAGCATGATCGCCTGACGAACTGCTAATTCTCCTGTGATGTCCTTTGAGAGACCGAAGGTGAAGTGTTCGTGTACCGGCGCCTTGGCAACGCGCACCGCAAGTTTCTTGCTTTCGCGAGCCTGCTTCAGTGCGTTGATGTCGTTACCGATGTCCATGTAGTCGATTTCGCCGTTGAGCAACGCCGCAATTTGAGCAGCCTGAGGAAGAGCCTTGAACACGACTTTGTCGAGCACTGGCTTGGGGCCCCACCACTTTGGATTGCGCTCGACCGTAATCGTACGACCGACTCTGTCGATGAATCCTCGTGCACCCTTGCCGCTGGCTGGCTTAAATGGCCCAGCCCAAACAGTAGGTCCATTCTTCCAGCCGTTATTGAAGGTCGCGGAGTTTCTGGTGAGCGACGCTGGCGTCAATCCATTGAACAATGGTTGCCAGTCTGCATAAATTTCTTTGAAGGTGACGGCAACTTCGTTCGCAGTCTTACCTTTTTTCACCGACTCGATTTTTTCGTAGCCGACCGATGAAGTAATTTTGAACGATTTGTCCACACCCTTCAGCGCATTCCAGTGGCCGACAAAATCGGCAAGACCGATTTTTTTGCCGTCAGACCATTTGGCTTTTGGATTGATGCTGTAGGTGACAACTTGCTTGCCACCAACGCGACCAGCCTTGACACTCGTTGCGTAGTAGGTGTTAACTTGGATTCTGGCGTTTTTATCAAAATAGATAAAGCTCGGCAACATCGTGTCCATCACCTGGCTGCAATTGAGGAGGTTTCCTTCGATTGCACTGGTGTTGAAGTTCGGACAGATGTCTACCTGCACGAAGCGAAACGTGCCGCCCTGCTTGAGCGCAGAGACTGGCCTCTCGTTAATCTGACGCAAGCTATCCTGCTTGGCGCTGACCTGGTTGCCCATGCCCAGCGGTGCAACGAGCGCCACGGCAAATGCCAAGGCGAGCGTTTTTTTAACTGTGCTTACTTTCATGTGATCCCCTTTGTTGTTTTTGATGGGCGAAACAATCGGGAGTCTTGGTGACCCTAAGGACGCCCTTTCATTCGCTTTTATCAGACTAAGTCCCAATACCCCTTTTGTCCACCCCCTGTCCACCCCCTGTCCACCCCCTGTCCAACCAATGTTTACCCGCGTGTGGTGGGCGATCAAAACCTGACTATCGTGTGAACGCCTAGCCAACAGGCAGTGAGGGCAGAAACAGGGACAACGAGTGCTGGGATTTATCGTCAAACGGCTACTTAACACCATTCTTATGGTGATTATCGCCTCATCGGCCGGCTACTTGTTGGCATCATCTGCGATGTCTCCGCGGGGTAATTATGAAGCGGCCAACCCTCCGATACCCAAAGAATCGATTGATGCGGTGCTCAATCGGTCCAATGTCAACGATGAGGTTCCGTTGATTGAGCGGTTCGGAATTTGGGCGAGCCAAGTGGTGCGTGGCGACTTTGGTCTTGATCTTGATGGCAACCCTGTTAATGACGAGTTTTCGCGCAGAATCTGGGTGAGTCTGCGGCTGCTGGTGATTGGTTCGTTCGTTGGTGCAACCCTCGGGGTGCTCATCGGGGTGGTGAGTGCCGTGCGGCAGTACAAGCTGTTTGACCGCGGATTTGGACTTGGTGCCTATTTTCTTCTCTCTACGCCCGTGTTCTTGTTGGCCATTCTCTTGAAGTTTGGGGGCATCAAGTTTAACGACACGATTGGTACGACTTTTTTCTATACACAAGGCGAATACTCGGCTGGTTTTGAGGGCACCGATATTCAATTCTTCGTCAATCGTCTGCAACACATGATTCTGCCAACTCTGTCGATTGCGCTCGGCAGTATTGCGTTCTACTCGCGTTACCAACGCAACTCAATGCTCGATGTGCTGTCGAGCGATCATTTGCGTACTGCGCGCGCCAAAGGTTTGACCAAGCGTCAGTCATTGTTTCGCCATGGACTACGCGTAGCAATTGCCCCGATGGCCACATTTTTCGCGTATGGTTTCGGGTTACTCATCGCTGGTGCTGCTTTCACTGAAACTATTTATGGGTGGTTTGGCATGGGTCAGTGGTTTCTGACCTCGGTTGCTAAAAACGACATCAATGCAGTTACGGCAGTTGTGACATTCACATCCGTGCTGGTGTTGTTCTCGGGCTTCCTTGCGGATGTGATTTTGGTTGCGCTTGATCCCCGGGTGAGGTCGCGCTGATGGCTGGTGACGTTTCGTTTGCTGCGGCTGGTAGCGACGGGTTGGCGGGCGACCGTCTTTCGCGCGGGTCGCTGATTCGGCGGCGTTTTATGCGCAACAAACTTGCTGTTTTCGGATTATCCGTAATTGTCTTTATGTTTTTTATGGCCTTCGTCGGGCCGTATCTCACAAAGTGGAGTTACTTCGAAAATGACTTTGACAATCTGCTGACAGCACCGTCGCGTGAGCATTGGTTCGGTACAACACAGGTCGGGGTAGATGTTTTTGCCCAAACCATGCGCGGGTTGCAGAAGTCTCTACTCATCGGCATTCTCGTGGCGATATTTTCAACATCTC
>JAQCJO010000001.1 GCA_027592925.1 Actinomycetota bacterium
TCTTCGAAGTCTCCGCGATAGCGACTGCCTGCAACAAGTGCACCGAGGTCGAGTGTGTAGAGCTGCTTGCCAGTGAGTGTCTCTGGCACATCGTTGCGCACAATCTTTTGTGCAAGGCCTTCAACGATTGCGGTCTTGCCAACACCTGGCTCGCCGATGAGCACAGGATTATTTTTGGTACGGCGCGACAAAATCTGCATCACGCGCTCCATTTCTTTTTGCCGACCAATAACAGGATCGAGTTTGTTGTCGCGCGCAAGTTGCGTCAGGTTGCGACCAAACTGATCAAGAATCTGGCTGCCACCTTTTTCTTGTGACTCTTCTTTTGCACCAGCAGGTTGGCCTTCGCCTTTGCCAGCAGGGCCCTGATAACCCGACAACAATTGGATGACTTGCTGACGAACTCGGCTCAAGTCGGCACCCAGCTTGACGAGTACTTGTGCAGCAACGCCTTCGCCTTCTCGAATGAGGCCGAGCAAGATGTGCTCAGTGCCGATGTAGTTGTGACCCAACTGCAATGCTTCGCGCAATGACAACTCGAGCACCTTCTTAGCGCGGGGTGTAAATGGGATGTGACCAGATGGCGACGAGCCACCTTGGCCGATGATCTCTTCGACTTGTGCTCGCACTGCTTCGAGTGAAATGTTGAGCGACTCGAGAGCCTTGGCTGCGACGCCTTCGCCTTCGTGGATGAGTCCGAGCAAAATGTGTTCGGTGCCGATGTACGAATGATTGAGCAGGCGGGCTTCTTCTTGAGCCAGCACTACGACCCTGCGGGCCCTGTCGGTAAAGCGTTCGAACACTGAATAGACCGCCTTTTCACGTCTAGATGAAACTGGTGAACTTGTGTTGAAGTGTATCTGCGAAGTGTGCTCTCGTCATGCTGTGACAGTGGGCGCCACGTTCGCCATTTCACAAGCGACCCTGTGTAGCCTTGTGGCATGGCACTTGCCTCGCCCCTTCTCGCCCTGCCCACCATGGATGGCGACCGCGAACGAGTAGAGGCAGCATTGCTCGCCGCGGTGCGCACCAGAGATGCATATTTGACCGAACTTGCGTCACACTTGATCGTTGCAGGTGGAAAACGGCTGCGACCGGTGATGACCATTGCTGCAGCACAAGTGGGTGGCAGTGCCACTGTGCCAGACGAGGTAATTCAAGGCGCAATTGCGTGCGAACTCGTGCATCTTGGGTCGCTGTACCACGACGATGTGATGGATGAGTCGATAATGCGCAGAGGTGTTGACACCGTGAATGCCAAGTGGGGCAACCTACAAGCGATTGTTGCCGGAGACTTTTTGTTGGCACGCGCATCTGGCATCGCTGCATCACTAGGCAACGAAATTGCTGGATTGTTGGCCCGCACGATTGCCGAGTTGTGTGAGGGTCAGATCGAAGAACTGCAACACACGTACTCGGTAGCACGCACAGTGCCATCGTATCTCGTCAGTATCGAGGGTAAAACCGCTTCGTTGTTTGCAACATCGGCTCGCATTGGTGCACTCGTGGCTGGTCACGATGCAACTGTTGTTGATGCGCTCACAAACTACGGCACGTCTTTCGGGATGGTGTTCCAAATAGTTGATGACATTTTGGATGTGATCGCTACGGATGCCGAACTTGGTAAGCGTGCTGGACACGACATGGAAGAAGGCGTATACACGTTGCCAGTTTTGTTGACACTTGCGCAACAATCGAGCGACACCGATGAACTTCGCAGTTTTCTTGGCAAGCCGCTGTCGCAAACTGAACGTGAGCGGGCACTAACTATCGTGCGCACACATTCGGGTATTCAGAGTGCTATCGAGAGTGCAAAAAACTATGTGCACATGGCAGAAGCAGAATGCAATCTCATGCCACAAGGTGTGGTCACTGACGCTATGCGAGCAGCACCAGCCGCGCTGCTCGCATCAATTATTCGCTAAATAATTCGCTGCCGCTAATCCAGATAGCGCCGCACCTTCAAGCTTTGGTCCGCCAAATGCATCACCTGCAAGCACAATCATGTCGTTGGTCCAGTAACGCTCGGGCCAAATAGTGAGTGGTGTTGCTAAGCGCCATTTTTTTATCTGACTAGTAATTACAGTTGCATCACCAATCCACGGACCAGCACGCTCGAGTAACAGGCGTTGCACATCGTCGGTGCTGGTGTCCCAATGTTCAAGACTGAACTGCGGGTTTGCATGCAAAGTCAGTGCGGTGGCGGACGAGATGCCCTTGATTGCGTTATCGGCAATAAATGAAAATGTTTCATCGGGGTTTTGCAATCCGCCTGGGTTGGCAACCGCAGATGATTGATTGAGAACTGCGAGCAAGCAGATAGTGCGGTCGTATTCGGTGCGCAGCATTGACTCGGGCAATTCGATGCCGGCCGTGACCAGCAGTGCATATGCCTGCGGTAAGGGGCACGTCACGATGATGGCATCGGCATCAAGCACAGAACCGTCATCGATTTTAAGTTGCCACTTGCTTGTTGCGCCAGGTGCAATCGAGAATGCAAGCGTGTTGCATCGCACATCCAGCCCTTGCGCAAGATGTTTGGCAATATCGGTCATGCCACGCACGCCGCGGTACCGCGGGAAACCATCGTTGTTTTGAATAGTGGTGTCGAAACCTCGGCACCACTCGGTGACTACACCTGATGCAATCCACTCTGAAACATGTGATTCAAAAAGAGAATCTCGTACGGTAAAAAACTGGGCGCCATGATCGAGTGTTGCGTCGTCGATTCTCCTGGTTGCTAAACGACCGCCAGGCGAACGACCTTTGTCGACAACGACCACATCGTGACCATGCTTAACAAGTGATTGCGCGGCCATAAGCCCGGCAATTCCTGCTCCAATGACTACAACGCGCATGACAGTGCGGTGCAGTCTTTAACGAAGTTCGTGAACCCGCAAGATCAATTCGCGTGATTCAGTATCCAACTGTCGGCCGCCAATGCGCTCGGTGAGAATGATGGCTTGGGATGTGTCGTCAACAAGACCCGACCACCTGATGTATCCGCCCATGAGGCCAACAAGTTTGTCACTCACTTCTTCGCAGTGAACGATGATCTTCGTGCCGCCATCAATCAATTCGCGAATGTCGTTGTAAAACACACGCAGCCAGGGGTCCATTTCGTCACTATTCACCAATGGCCTGTGTCGATAAGTGAGGTTGAGCTCGTCGTAGTTATGCAAGTTGTGCGGTGCGCCGATGATTGAGATGACGCAGCCAAAATCGTTTTCGCGCAACCAGATGATCTCTTCTTGGCGGCGAACCCGACGGTGATTGACGCCGTATCCACCAGGCCGTTCGCAGATAGCAACCTTGTCTTTAATGATCCACGTGAGATTGCGCGGGGTGATTCCGAGCGCCCACTTTCCTCGTAACTTTGGGGGCATTTGCTAACTCCGACTCTGGCGCATGTGCGCGATATTCAACATCACCGCGAGACGATACACCATTGAAAATGGGTGATGTTTAGAAAAGAGCAATAATTTTGAGGCGTTGTTGGCTGCGTTTCACCTGACGGCCACCACCGATATCGCATCCTGGCGTTTCTCCTCGTGCCACGCAGAGCACTCGTTCGACGGTTGCCAAGTCTGGTGGGTATGGGTGAGCGAGCCACATGCGAAGTGCGCGGCGGGCGAGTGCCTGGGGTGCTGCTGCTATTGCTTTGGCATCGGTTGGGTCGAGCGCGCTCGCGAGTTCGTCCAACAATGCGTCATCGTCGCGCACAAGTTCGGCTTGCCGACTAATGACCGACACCACATCTCGTTGCGAGATTGACTGCAACAGCGGCAACACTTCGTGCCTAATGCGGTTGCGTTGAAACCGGTCGTCGTCATTGCTCGGGTCGTGAAACACTGAGATGCCAAGTGCCTCGCACAATGCAATTGTGTCGCTGCGACGCAATTGCAGGATCGGATGTGACGGGCCACTTTGCATGCCCGACATTCCACGCATGCCCGCACCGCGCAACAAGTTGACGAGTACAGTTTCTGCTTGGTCGTCGGCGGTGTGACCTGTCGCTACATCTGTGGGTAACACTGCAAAGCGTGCTTCGCGCGCTCGCGCTTCCAAGTTGCTGCCTCCTTCAACCACCACAGTGCGCGATTCAAACTTTGCACCAAGTGCGATTGCGATGTCACGCACAATCTGTGCTTCGTTCGCAGACCCATCGCGAAGTCCGTGATCCACATGCCATGCGGTCACATCGGTGCTGTGCACTGCTGCCAACACGAGCAGTGCTACCGAATCAGCACCACCAGATACTGCACAATGAATGCTGAAGTTGCTAGGCGCAAAGGTGCACTTGGTCAGCAATTCGGCGACGAGCGGATGAGTGCGAAAATCCTTCAGTGCTGCAGGCATCTGCCCGACCGCTCTACTTTTGAGCGTTGCGTTGGCGACGGTTTGGGTATTTGAGCGCTGAAACCTTGGTGACATAGCCAACGATGACGTTGACGGTTGCCCCTACGCCTGCGATTAAAAGAACCAAGCCCAACCAAAAGTGCCATACGACTGCGATCATGCTGTCAATCGTAGCCAAGTGATCCGACCTCACCATTGTTCGTTCTACGGTAGATTTCTATGCGTCCAAGGGGGCTCAAGTGGCTGAAGTCGTAATCAATGAGCGGGGTATGACAATGGCAGATGTACTTGCCATTGCCCGCGATGGCGCGACTGTTCGCTTGAGCGATAGTGCACTTGCAGCCATGGCTGCATCGCGTAGTCACATTGACGCACTTGTTGCATCGTCGACCCCGGTGTATGGGGTATCAACGGGTTTCGGTGCGCTTGCAAATAAATATGTTTCGGTTGATCAACGCGCGCAATTGCAACGGTCATTAATACGTTCGCATGCCGCAGGCGTCGGCGCACCAGTTGAGCGCGAGGTGGTGCGTGCTCTCATCACGCTGCGACTCAAGACGCTTGCATCCGGTCGCACAGGTGTACGGCCGGTGATTGCCCAAACAATGGCTGCATTATTGAATGCCGGTATCACTCCAGTCGTGCGCGAGTTTGGTTCGCTTGGGTGCAGTGGTGACTTGGCACCGCTTGCACATTGTGCACTCGTATTAATGGGTGAGGGCGAGGCTGTTGGATCTGATGGTGCGCAGCGACCTGTGCCAGAGTTGCTCAAGGCAGCCGGCATCACAGCAATTGAGTTGCAAGAAAAAGAAGGTCTTGCACTGATCAATGGCACAGACGGCATGCTCGGCATGTTGATCATGGCTATTGCCGACATGGAAGTGATCTGCGATTCGATTGACGTGATTGCATCCATGAGCGTTGAGGCATTACTCGGCACTGATGCAGTTTTTGAGCCTGAGTTGCACGAGCCTCTTCGCCCGCACCCAGGGCAAGCGCTCAGTGCCGCAAACATGTTGAATGCGTTAAAGGATTCACCAATAGTTGCCTCACACGTCCTAAACGACGACCAGGTACAAGATGCATATTCATTGCGCTGTGCGCCACAAGTAACAGGCGCAGTGCGAGACACGATCACGCATGCGACGCTTGTTGCAACGCGCGAACTTGCATCGACGATTGACAACCCTGTGGTGTTGCCCGATGGCAGAGTGAGCTCAAACGGCAACTTTCATGGTGCACCGGTTGCTTATGTCCTCGACTTTTTGGCAATTGTGCTTGCTGACTTGGGTTCGATGTCGGAGCGCCGCACAGACCGCATGCTCGATAAGGCACGATCAAACGGTCTGCCGCCATTTTTGGCAGACGACCCAGGTGTTGACTCTGGTCTCATGATTGCGCAATACACACAGGCTGCGTTGGTGTCGGAAAACAAGCGCAACGCCGTGCCAGCAAGCGCAGACTCGATTCCGAGTTCAGCAATGCAAGAAGATCATGTTTCGATGGGTTGGAATGCTGCGCGCAAACTGCGATTGTCGGTGCTCAATATGCAGCGCATCGCGGCCATCGAGTTGCTTACTGCAGCGCGTGCGCTTGATTTACGCGCGCCACTCCAGCCTTCAAAAATTACGGGTGCAGTGCGGGACCGTTTACGTAAAACAGTTGCAGGCCCAGGTCCTGACCGCTTTTTATCGCCCGAGCTCGAAGCCGCTGTGCACTTCGTGCAACAAGGCAGTGTTATCGGCTAACCGGGTGGAGCCCAAGATGAGAATCGAACTCACGACCTACGCATTACGAGTGCGTTGCTCTACCCCTGAGCTACCTGGGCGGGTATTTAGCTATTAAGTGGTTCAGTTTACTGGCGCAACTTGTGGCATTGGCATGAGCGAAGGACATTGCAAAAAGAGTGCTTGCAGTACTAAGGCTTCATTGACATTGAGTCCGAGTGCACCCATTGCTTTGTGGATTCGTTCGATTGCTTGAATGTAGACATCAGAATTTGACGGAGTGGGTTGCGTGACGATGAGTGTGTGATACACGCCAGCAATAGTTGCAAGACCACTTCGTAATTCATCGGTCTTGAACTTGCGCAATTGGCGCTTGTGGCGATCTTGCAATGCCTTGCGTCCACTTCCGCGCTCACCTGTGAGAGCGACACGCTCTTCGAGGGTGGACAATTCATCTACTTGAGATTTCAGTAACGGTGCTGCTGCTTCATCAATGTGTTCGAACAACTCGTCAACAAGCGCAGCAACCTGCGCACCAGTGCCATCGAGGCGAGGTGGTATCGATGCAAAAGCCTCTTGGCGTTTGACCAAAAACTTGTCGGTGGCAAGGTGGCGAGCCCGACCGAGATTGCCCGATGCTGCGCGAGATACCGAGGCGGCAAGATCGGGCTTTATGCCCTCGGAAATTAGTGCAGCCGCAATTTGTGCGTCGTCGGGACGCACAAAGTTAACAACGACACAACGCGAATTGATGGTTGCAAGTGCTGGCACAAGTTGGTCGGCTAGCAGAATAAAAATCATTCTCTCTGGTGGCTCTTCGATCGTCTTCAGCAAGCGAACAGCAGCCGAGTCACGCATGAGGTGTAACTCGTGAATGATCACAATCTTGACTTTGCTTTCGGTGGGTGTTGTTGATGACAGACTCACAATGTTGTCGGCCTCGTCTTTGTCGACCGCAGCACCCTCACGCAACACCTCATTCACGTCGGAGTAAGCACCACGCGCAATGAGTTTTGCTTCACGAGTTGTCGCGTCATCTGAACCCGTGATGAGCACAGTAGAAAACGCGCGCGCAGCCTCTTCTTTACCGCAGCCCTCTGGACCAACAAACAAATAGGCGTGTATTGACTTGGCTGCAAGATGTTGCAATTGCTGCACTGCATGTGACTGGCCAACGACCGTCTGCCAAACACTTACTGTGGCAGTTGATGCTGCACTCATGACAATGTGATCTGAAGTCGTTCGCAAACCTGAGTGAGAATGGTGGCAGCGAGTTCGTCTTTTGGCGGCGTGCCATCAACGATGAGCCAACGATTTGGGTCGGCTGCCGCCATGGTGTGAAAGCCAGTGAAAATGCGCTTGAAAAACGCACGGTCTTCGCGCTCAAAGCGATCAAGCTCACGCTTCTTCAAGCGCTCGAGCAATTGCTCGAGAGGCACATCAATGAACACCACTAAGTCTGGCCAGTTGCCTGCGATCGCCCAGTTGTTGAAACGATTCAGTTCATCAATATCGAGCATGCGTCCGTAACCCTGATAGGCGAGTGAAGAAAATGCACTGCGATCACTGACCACATGTTTGCCGGCACGCAGCGTTGGCAACACAAGTTCGTCTAAATGCTGCGCACGATCAGCCGCCATCATGAGCGCTTCGGCGCGTGGCGAGAGCATGGTGTTGGATGCATCCAACATTGCTGTGCGAAGCGACGCACCAATTTCAGTGCCGCCAGGCTCGCGAGTTGCAACACCACCAAGTGCATCGGCGAGCCGAGTCACGTGCGTTGATTTGCCGCAGCCCTCAAGGCCTTCAAAGGCGATGTAGCGGCCGGTCGTCATGAGGCCTTTTTCTTGGCGACTTTCTTGGCTGTTTTCTTTACGGTTTTCTTAGCAACTTTTTTAGCTGCCTTTGCAGGAGCTTTTGCAGCTTTTTTGGCGACTTTCTTTGCCGCTGCCTTTTTGGCTGGCTTGGCAGACTTCTTGCGCTTGAGCAATGGGTCGGCATCGCGGCGCACAGCCAACAACTCGAATGCTCGCTCTGGCGTCACATATTCCAAACGATCACCGCGAGTCAGACTCGCATTTGTCTCGCCGTCAGTGACGTACACACCAAACTTGCCTTCTTTGGCAACAACTGGTTTGCCACTTACTGGGTCGACACCAAACTCGCGCAACGGTGGCTTTGCTGGCCCGCGTCGGCCATACACGCGCGGCTCTGCAAGCTTGGCCAGCGACTGCTCGAGTGTGAATGTAAACAACTCTTGTTCAGTGTCGAGCGTGCGACTCTCTTTGCCTTTATTGATGTATGGGCCGTAGCGACCGTTTTGCGCAGTAATGATCTCGCCATCTGCTGGGTCGAAGCCAACTGTGCGCGGCAACGACAACAACAGAAGCGCATCATCAATAGTGAGCGCCTCGATGGTCATATCTTTAAATAGCGAAACCATTTTTGCTTTTTCCATGCCAGATGGAGGAGTGTCGAGCGTTCCCCACATGACATACGGACCGTATTTGCCCGTTTTTTTGTAAACAGGCAGACCATCTTTTTCCCCGATTGGTTCTTCAAACTTTGGTCGCGCCAAAATCTCGAGTGCAACTGCAACCGTGAGTTCGTCTGGCGCCATGCTGTCGGGAATGCCAGCAGTCTGTTCGCCGCACCTTATATAAGGACCAAATTTGCCAGGACGGGCTTCGATCATGTCGCCGCTCACTGGGTGTGGACCAACATGAAACGCATTGAGCGTGGCAGCGTCAATGTTTTCGATGTTGTGTTCGACAAGTGGCTTGAGGCCAGGCAACTCTTTACCGTTACCAAAATAGAACTCGTGAAGCCAGGCATCACGCACTCGCGTGCCTTCGGCAATTTCGTCTAGTTCTTCTTCAACAATTGCAGTGAACTTGTAATCAACCAATGTGGTGAAGTGGTCCTTCAACAAACGCACCACAGCAAACGCTGTCCACGAAGGAACAAGAGCCTGACCCTTTTTCCATACATAGCCGCGGTTAATGATCGTGCCGAGGATGGATGCGTATGTCGAAGGTCGGCCGATGCCTTCTTCTTCGAGTCGCTTGACGAGCGTTGGCTCAGTAAAACGGGATGGTGGTGAAGTGTTATGACCAAGTGCGTTGATGGTTTCAACTTCAACACCGTCGCCAACCTTGAGCACGGGCAACAATGCTTCTTTTTCTTCAGCGTCATCTGCTGACTCTTCAACAACTTCTTGGTATGCCTGTCGATAACCAGCAAACGTGATGGTGGTGCCGCTCGCAGAGAACTCGCAGTTGGCTGGGTTCGTGCCCGGTGTGGTCGCACCCAACCGCACAGTGAGCGTGGTGCCCAACGTGTCGCTCATTTGTGATGCAAGTGTGCGCTGCCAGATCAATCGATAGAGCGCAAGCTCGTTAGCACGCAACTCTGGCGCGAGTTCTTCTGGGCTACGCAACGGCAACGCCGGACGAATTGCTTCGTGGGCCTCTTGCGCATTTTTTACTTTTGATTTGTATTCGCGCGGTGTGGCAGACAAAAACTCGTCACCATACGTTGTCGAGATGGCGGTGCGCACTTCGTACAGCGCTTCGGCACCAAGCGTCACTGCGTCAGTACGCATGTAGGTGATGTAACCGGCTTCGTACAAACCTTGAGCAACACGCATCACTTCGCTTGCGGTAATGCGCAACTTGTTGCCGCCCTCTTGCTGCAACGTGCTCGTCATAAACGGTGCTTTTGGCGACTTGCGGTATGGCTTTTCTTCCACACTGCGCACCTCAAGCGTGGCGCCTTGGAGGCCAGCCGAAAGCTCTTGGGCTCGTGCCTCATTAATGACGACTACCGCTTCTTTGGCAATGCCTTTTTCGTTGAAATCTTTGCCTGTTGCGATGCGCACTCCATCAACTGATTGCAGTGTGGCGGTGAACTGTGGTGAGGTGGCAGTGACCGCTTCAAGATCCCAGTACGCAGCCGAGATGTGGGCCATGCGTTCTTGTTCGCGCTCGACTACCAATCGAATGGATGGGCTTTGCACGCGACCTGCAGATAAACCGCGGTTGACTTTGCGCCATAAAATTGGCGACACCGAATATCCGTATAACCGATCAAGGATGCGGCGTGCCTCTGCCGCATCGACAAGTTTGTAATCGATGTCGCGCGGGTTAGCAATTGCTTCGTCGATTGCGGCTTTGGTGATTTCGTGAAACACCATGCGTTTGGTCTCAATGTTTTTTGGCTTGAGGTACTCAAACAAGTGCGCAGCAATTGCTTCGCCCTCGCGGTCTTCGTCGGTAGCAAGATAGAGGGCACTGGCTGTCTTAAGGACGCTTTTTAGTTCCTTAATAATGGTGCTGCCGCGCTCGGTCAGTTCGTAGGTCGGCTTGAATCCGTTATCGACATCGACTGATAAGCCTTTGCTCGGAAGGTCGGCGATGTGGCCAACAGAAGCGCGTACGTCGAAGCCATCACCAAGAAATTTGGCGATCGTTTTGGCCTTGGCGGGGGACTCGACTATGACAAGAGGCTTAGACATGACTTTTCATCGTTACGTTGTTTTGCACTGTCTTGTCAAGGTTATCCACGTAAAGCCAAATGCAGTAAGGGTTTAATTTCGCTAGCGTGAGTCATGAAATGACCAATGACGCACATGAAGGTTTGGCAAATGCCATCACTCGTGACGATGTGGCGAATGCTTTTTCGCTTGGATGGAATGAGCGACTTGCAACAGAGTTGATCGAAAAAAAATACGACATGACGTCGTTGCAACATAGCCGAAGGCTCGGTCGAGTGAGCAGAATCGATCGGGGATGGAGCACAATTCTTACCAGTGGAGTGCACGACGCAGTTGATGGCGTCGAGCGCGTGCGCAACATCGGTGCTGACGTTGCTGTTGGTGATTGGGTCATTATTTCTGATGACTTAGAGAAGATTGATCATGTGTTGTCCCGCAGTTCGGCACTTACTCGTCGCGCATCGTCGGACACCGTGCGCGCAGAGTCACACACAGTCGCCGCCAACATCGACACTGTGCTTGTTGTGCAAGCCGCAACACCAGATCCAAACTTGCGACGCATCGAAAGAGAACTGGTGCTCGCATTTGATAGTGGTGCACAACCAGCGTTGGTATTTAACAAGATTGACGAAGTAGATGCCGACGGATTGTCGCTGATGGTGCGCCGCGTAGAGCCCGTACTTGCTGGCGTGCCTCTGCTTTTTGCGAGCGCTAAAACTGGGGCTGGACTCGACGGCTTGCGCGCCTATACGTATATATCGCATATATACGACACCCAAAAGAATGTCGCCAGTGCGCCTCAAACAATTGCGTTGTTAGGAGCCAGCGGTGTTGGCAAGTCAACGCTGATCAATGCACTTTCCGGGCATGACGGACAAGCGACTGGGGCGGTGCGCGAGGGTGACCAGCGCGGTCGTCACACCACAACGGCAGCCGAACTCGTGCGCCTCGTAAACGGTGGCTGGCTCATTGATACGCCAGGTTTGCGTGCGGTGAGTTTGTGGATGAGCAACCACGGGATCGAGCAAGCATTCAGCGATATTTTTACGCTGACCGAGTCGTGCAAGTTTCGTGATTGCAAGCATGAAGACGAACCGAGTTGCGCTGTGCAAGCAGCGGTAGAACGAGGTGATGTGTCGCCCGAGCGACTTGGCAATATGAAGATGCTGGTTGCTGAAGAACTTGAACTCGAAGAGCAACAGGCAGTACATGACCGTGCTTACGATCGCAAGGGTGCGCGCAAGAAACCTAAAAATTAAGCAAATGTAATTGTGACAGTCGCACCGCCACCTTGAGTGTCGGAGACTGAAACAGTTGCGCCGTGATCGTTGGCAAATTGTTTGACAATTGCTAAACCAAGACCAGAACCTGGCAGCGCACGTGTTGCTGCTGCACGGTAAAAGCGATCGAACACCAGTGGCTTGTCGACATCACTAATCCCGGACCCATGATCGACAACATCAATGCGTTTGCCATTGACAATGACTTCGACTGGTTGAGCAGTTGGGCAAAACTTAAGAGCGTTGTCGACCAAGTTGTTAAGTGCTCGCTCGAGTTGGCCGAGTCGCACAGTTGCAACTTGTGAGTCATTTATCACCAAGGTGACAGTACGACTAGTGCGACGACTGGCACGCAATGCGACTTCAGTAGCAACTTCGCCAAGATCAACAGCCGTTGGGTCTTCCACAAGCCGTTGGTCGCTCGCAAGTGCAGCAAGCTCGCTTGAGAGCGATGTAAGTTCGTCTACTTCAGCACGAATGTCACGCAAGATCGCATCTCGAGTTGGTGCATCGAGTGTGTCGCGCTCGAGCAACTCGGTGTTGGCACGCAACGAAGTGAGCGGCGTACGCAATTCGTGACTCGCGTCTTGCACAAGTTGTTTTTGTTGATCACTACTGAGGCGCAATGCACCAAGCATGGTGTTGAAACTGTCTGCCAATTGCTCAATTTCACGGTCGCCATGAATGTCGAGCGTGGTATCGAGTTTCTGTGTTAGCGCAATGTGTTCGGCTGCGTTGGCAAGTTGCTGGATAGGTTTGGCCGTGCGCCTTGCTACCCACCAACCTGCAACAGCAGCAATAAGAATGCCAAACACACCAACGCCAATCAGCCTTTGACGGATGCCCGATTTGGCAAGCTCGATATCGCTGATGTCTTTGGCAAGTTGTAGTGCGCCGCCGCGCACAAGTGACACGGTGAGGGTCCGATACTGAATGTCGGCAATGGTGACCGTAGATCGTGCAAGACCTCCGCCTGGATTGTTGGCGATCTCCAAAACTTGTTGAGTGATTGGCAAGTCAACTTCTCCGAGCGCGATGATGACCGTGCCGGACGGATCAATCACCTGAGTGACGGTGTCAAATCGCATCGGCATCAACGCATCTGTCAACGGGTTTCGGATCCGCTGACCGCGAGGCGCTGTTTGCCGGTTTTCGGCCAAGGAAGATGCAATTGCTTCAATTCGTGCATCAAGAGACTTGTCTACTTCATGAAGTAATTGCCGCGACACGATGGTGGAGACTCCAACCGAAAGTGCAATCACTACAACAAAGACAATCGCACTCGTGGTGAGCAAGAGTCGTGTGCGCAGGCTCATGACGGCTTGACCACATAGCCAACACCGCGAGCGGTGTGCAAGAGGCGAGATTCGCCACCCTCTTCGAGTTTGCGGCGCAGGTATCCGATGTAGACATCGAGTGATTTTGAATTGGTTTCGAAGTTGAAACCCCAGATGTGTTCGTACAAATACTCACGTGTCAAAACGATTCCACTTTGTTCGAGCAAGATCTGCAACAGATCAAACTCGGTTTTAGTAAGTTCAATTTGGCGAGGACCACGACGTACCTCACGACGATTTGCATCCAATGTGAGATCTGCAAGTTGCAAAACAGTGACAGTGCTGCTTGTTGGAGCATGTCGGCGCAAGAGTGCACGTACGCGAGCAAGGAGTTCATCAACTGCAAATGGTTTGACAAGATAGTCATCGGCACCAGCATCGAGCCCAGCAACTCGGTCGCCAACTTCGTGACGGGCCGTGAGTAACAAGATCGGTGTGCGATTGCCACGATGGCGCAATTCTTTGCACACAGATAGTCCATCTAGGAATGGCATTGATACATCGAGCACTGCAGCATCTGGCGTCTTTACCAAAATGGTGTCGAGTGCAGCCTGGCCATCATTCAGCGCAGTGACCATGTAGCCCTCGAGTTCGAGCACTCGTTGCACCGCTTTGCGCACCGACGGATCATCTTCTGCAATAACTACGGAGAATTGTTGGTTGTTTGCAGACTTCATAGTTCTGACGATACTTGCATAAAACCCTTGTAGGGAAAGGTCTGGAGTGTTCTTGATTGATTCTTACCTTGTCTTGATCTAATTCTTACCAACGTCTACCAAGATCACTCTCGTGTTCGGAACCCCCCGGCACACAACGAAAGGGAAACATCATGAAAAAGCAAATACAAAGCGTGATCGCGGGAACCGCGATCGTTGTAGCGATGGGAACCATCGGTCTCGGCATTGTTGGAAGTGCACAAGCACAACCAATCAAGTCGAGCTCAGTAACCGTGCTCAACACATCAGCAACATCTAGCAATGTTGCACAACAGGCTGCTGGCATGCGCGGTGGACCAAAAGGTCCGGGCAAGAATGTTGCAGCGATTGCATCGGTCTTGAAGTTGACCGAGGCTGAACTTAGGACACAAATGCAAAGTGGCAAGACGCTCGCGCAGATTGCTACTGCTCAGAGTGTGAGTGTTCAGTCAGTGATCAATGTGTTGGTTGCCGATATGCAGGCACACATTGCCGAGAAACTTGCTTCTGGCAAAATCACTCAGGCCCAAGCCACCACCAAGTTGGCCAGCGTGACTGCAAAAGCAACTGAGCGTGTCAACAACTTGCCACCAGCACGTGGCGAAGGCACTCGCAGACACCACAACAACGAAACAGATCCAAACGCCTAATACAACCTCTAATTCGTCTTCGAATTAGATCAACAACCGACCGGTACTTGAGCAATTGCTTAAGTATCGGTCGTTTTGTTTTGCGTAGAAGTTAGAGACCGAAACGAGCGCGCATGTGTTGGTCGTCGATGACGAGCGCAAGATGTGAGCCCGATGTACGAGCACGAGCAACTGCACCCAAGATGACCCCAACTCCTGTGTCGTCGAGCGCAGTTACTTGACACAAGTCAATTGCAATGTCGTGTCCTGCATGGTCATCGACAAATTTGGTGAGCATGTCGGAGCATTCTGGAACTGTTGCCAAGTCAATTTCACCCGCAAAGATAAGTACTGATTGTGAGCCATCATGAATAATTGATGACGACAATTGCATATTGGTAACGCTACCCAACATCTTGCACATGCATGGTGACAGACGCCGACAAAGTCAGTTGCGGAACGATGTGCTTGATCAACCACAGGTTGATCAAGCGCGGATATTGCACCTCGACAGTGATGAGTTGCTCATCACGAACAATCTTGAGATGCAACGGTCGCAACCCGACTTCGTCTTCGACTGCTTGTTGCACCACATCGGGAGAGTCTGGCGAAATTGACGCAGCACGCGCACCAGCACTTGCCGCGAGCCATACAGCCATTTGATCGCGAACAACTAGACCAACGTTGAGAATGATGAGCAAAAGCCCGATGATCAGCGGCATGACAAGCGCGAGTTCAACCGTTGCTTGACCCGAGTCGGGTTCGCTCCGGCGGGCGCCCATGTCAGTGACTACGGCTGGACTGCGTCGGCACGACCCAAGATGTTTCCGATCACGCTGTCGAAGAGTTCGCCGATACGCCCCGCACCGCCACCATCGGTAGCCCATGCCACTACTAAAAGCGCGATGATTGCTGCACCGAGAAGCACGAGCGCGTATTCGGTTGTTGCTTGACCAGCGTCGTGCAACTCGTTTTGTTTTGTGTACACCGAGCGAACACGATGCAGTACATGCATGAAATAGACGTAGATATGATTCATAATCCTTCTTTCATTAATGATTGAGATGAACAAGTGCGGTTGCGATCATCGGCACAACACCGAGCATCACAAACGAGGGAAGGATGCAGCACACAAGCGGAAACGTGAGTCGCACAGGAAGTCTGCGGATGTCTGCATCGAGTTGGCGCCTGCGTTGCATGCGCGATTCATTGGAAAGACGATCGAGTGTGTTGGCTATCGACTGTCCATCTCTGTCGGCCGAGAGCAATGCGTCGACCAGCGCAAATGCAGGGCTACCAATGAGTTGTCGCAAGGATGCAACACAGTCACTCAACCGATTGCCACGCAACAACTGTTGGGATACATCTGCAACAATCTCACGCAACGGTGGCTCGAGCCATGTGGGTGCCGCGATCAGTGACTGAGCAGGTGTGCTGCCAGAAAACATCAACAACACAACGGCATCAATGAATTCTGGAAGCTGGCGTGCAAGTTGGGCAGGCAGCAGGTTGCGATTGCGTCGCCTAAACAACCCGATTGCTATTGCCCCAACAACCAAGACCATGAAACTGAATGTCATACAGAAATGTTGTCGACTACATGCGACATCCACTTGCGACCAGAAATGTTGAGCATGATTCCAGTAGCAACACAACACATGCCAACCGGGGTACTGAGCAGAAACATTCGTGCAATAGGGTCAGTGATTGTGATCCATGCAAAAACCGCGATGGGCAACCACGTGAGCACTTTGGTGGACAATTGCGCCTGAGCGGCCTGCACATCTCGGTCGAGCATGAGGCCCTGTTGCTCGCGTAACACCGATGCGCTGTGCTCGAGAGCAGGTGCCACTCCCGTACCGCCCGCACTTGCAACCGCCAAGGTGCGACTTGCAAAACGAATCTCGGGTGTCCACGTAGGCAACGCACACTCTGCGATTGCATCGGCAAGCACAACGCCACGCAAACATTGTTGAGCAACGGGTTGACTCCAATGGTTGTCATCTGATTGTTGATCGCTGCATTGCACAAATGACGATGCGAGCGAAAACCCTGAACGCACATCGCGAGCAATCGCGTCGAGGAAATCGGTAATGGCCAGTGGGGTTTGCAGAACTGGTGTCGTGGTTGATGTTGTGGGTGGTGTTATTGGTGATGTTATAGCTGTGGCTTTGTGCGAAGTTGTACCGAGCCGTACACGTAACCACCGGCGCGACCAATGCTTGGTGAGAGGCGGTGCAATAAGCAACGTGCATGCTCCAGCAACCGAAAGTGTGCCGATTATCGACACCGCAACATTAAGAACCACAGCGCTCATGAGCGCCCGCGAGTGAGTTGACCAATGCGTAGTTCGCTGTGCACGCCACTACAGATGTCTTGGCGGAGTAGTGGACGACATGGAGAACCAGGTGTTGTCGACACTTCGCTGATCTCGATCACTGACCGCGAACCATCTGCGTGGCGACCGACGGAAACAACAACGTCGATCGCCGCACAAATGTGTTGAGCAATGGCTTCTCGCGGCCATTGCCCGCAGTGCTGCAACATCAACGACTCAAGTCGCAGCAGTGCATCGTCGGCAGAGTTGGCGTGGCAGGTGGCAAATGATCCGTGGTGACCCGTGTTCATTGCGGCCAACATGTCGACAACTTCACTACCACGCACTTCGCCCACCACAAATCTGTCTGGTCGCATGCGCAATGCTGTGCGCAAGAGTTCAGAAATCGAGATGCCAGCAACACCTTCTGCAGTAGGTGGTCGTGCCTCGAGTCGCACAACGTGACTTGCCTGCAACTGCAACTCGGCTGTGTCTTCAACGGTGATGACGCGCTCATGTGCAGGAATATGTGCGCATAACGCATTGAGCAATGTTGTCTTGCCAGTAGAGGCCGCGCCGGTGACAAGCACGTTGCAATGACGGTGCACGAGTTGAGTGAGCAATGCAACGGTTGCGTCGCCACCAAAATCGTCGAGCGAAATAGGTCGCACAGAAAATCGGCGAATAGAAAGACATGATCCGTCAACTGCAATTGGCGCAATGACAGCACACACCCGAGAGCCATCGGCGAGCCGCGCATCGACAATGGGCGAAGACCTGTCGAGCCGTTTGCCAAGTGGCAACAAAATCCGTTCGATGATTGCGTCGACCTCGCCAACAGGCAGGGTGTCAACCAAATGCACTCCAGTTGAATCTTCTATATATACGTCTGTTCCGGCGTTGACCATGACTTCACGCACATCGGCGCGAGCCAAATAGTGATCGAGTGCGCCAAGGCCAGAGATGCCCGAAACGGCTCGCGATGCCACTGCATGTTGGGTGGTCTGCGACATGAGCGGTGCAATACTGCGCAAATGAATGTGTGCGGCAGTAAGCAAGTCGCCGCGCTCGTTGCGCAAGTGTTGTTGCAGGGTGTCCACAAGTGCACGTGTGTGAGTGTCGAGCGGAAGATCAAATGCAGTGGTCATGATTGCAAGATGTTGCAGTGCTCAGCACACATCGACAAGGTGTTTGGCAAGCAGAGTTGGCACTCGGCCTGCGAGTAGTCCTGCATCAACCGCACGAGCAATTGCAGGATCAAACGGAATCTCGGCAAGCACCGGTGCACCGACAACAGATTCGACATCGTGCACACCAAGCGCACGACCAGGCTCGGTAATGACGATGACACCGTGTGGCGGGGTGGTGAGCAACGATGCACGGCGCAGAGCCAAGTAACACGGACGAATAATTAAGAGTGAACGAGTGGCGTGTAGGAGGATTGGAATTGTTGCAAGGCCACTACCAGCGTCGATAACAGTTGGCATGGGTGACTGGGCAACGGCAAGTGCGAGATCACGCAAACGATCTGGGTTCACTAGTGACGGCACGATGATGTTGCGACCGCGAGGAATTACTCCGAGGTGCGCAGTGACTGGCAACATCAAATTGTTGAGTGCATCAGCACCTGGATGATCAGTTGCGCTTAACCATTCGGAAATACCCTCTGACGCCGGCTCTGACATGCCGAGAGCGGAGGGAGTATCGCCCGACATGTCGATGAGTCGCGCACCAACATCGAGACGCTGGGCCAAAACCAATGCCAATGCTGCGGCAACAACCGTGGTGCCACTTCCACCTTTGACGGACCAACAAACAATCATCACAACCTCCAACTGTGCGCTCGGCGCGAATTCACCGAATCGGTTTAGACACGATGTGTACGCGAGATGTCGCCAAGTGACGTTGATTTAGTTACAAGGGTTTAGATACGGTGATGAACGGAGGTGTCCGGGTGCCTGGTGGACTCCGCCGCCTTCAAAGCGGTTGGGACGAGTAATCCTCGTTCGGCGGGTTCGATTCCCGTCCGCCTCCGCCAAAACTCGTTTCGCGAATTAGCGCGTGAGTGCGACTGCAAGTTGCGCGGCGACAGTGGCGTTGTTGCGAGCCAGCGACAAGTTGGCAACCACACTTGCTCCACCTGTGGCAGCAGCAATTGCACCCAACACATGTGGAGTAACGCCGGGCCCAACGATTCCTGCGTCGGATGTGGCCTTGAGCGCGGTCTCGATCACGGCGTCGATCATATTTTTGTCGAGCGAGTCGGCAAGCGGCACAGGTACGCAGGCAAGAATGCCGCTCGTGCGACCAAGTGCCAAGTGAGCTTGCGTGTATGCGCACAATTCCTCAACGTTTTCGACGCGAGCAGGGATGGGCAAGCCACTCGAGTGCACTGTAAATGCGGGGAAATCATTGCAACCAACACCGACTACAGGAACACCGAGCGTCTCCAAATATTCGAGTGTGCGCGGCAAATCCAGAAATGATTTTGCACCTGCACACACCGTGACCACTGGGTGTGCAGCGAGTGCTCCTAGGTCGGCCGAAATGTCACCGTGCAGTTGCGAATCGCGGTGCACACCGCCGATGCCACCAGTTGCAAAAACGCTGATACCCGCTCGGCTGGCGAGCAATAGCGATGCAGAAACCGTTGTTGCACCAACCGACCAACGCTGTGCAATGGCAAGAGCAATTTCGCGTTCGCCAACTTTTTTGGCAGGGCCAAGGATGCGCTCGTGTTCTGACTCGTTGATGCCGACGCGTGCAACACCGTCGATGACGGCTGTGATTGCTGGGACTGCGCCGGCTTCACGAATGGATGCGATGCAATTGGTGAGTGCCTGCGCATTAGCGGGCGACGGTAAACCGAGGTGCGAAAAGATTGTTGACTCAAGTGCAACAACAGCGCAATTGGATGCGAGCGCATCACGCACCTCATCGCTGACTCGGATAATTGAAGAATTCGCTGTTGTGGTTGAACGATTCATGCGACATCCAGTGTGGCACCAGGCGAGCGCAATACTCGCGAAGCAATGAGGTTGCCGTTCGTTATGGCGTCTTCGATATTGCGAGAAGATGCATATGCGGGTAGAAATCCTGCAGCAAATGCGTCGCCTGCGCCAGTGGTGTCGACGATATTGGCAACTGGTGGTGTCGCAACTTCGGTTACAACACCTGCAGCAGTAATTGCCGCTACGGGCAGTGCACCGCGCTTGATGACGGTGAGTTCGACACCAGGCATTGGGTGTTCAGAATCGATGTTGAGCAACGCGGCCTCATCGTTGTTGCACAGAAACACATCTGGTGCAATAGAGGCAATTAGATCGGAATAGCGATCAATACCATAATCGTGCAACACCGAGGTTGACGATGTATCAACGGAGATGAGTGCACCAGCCGTGCGCGCAGCACGAATGTATTGAATGGCAGTAGTTGCAAGTGGGTTGAGGGCGAGTGAATACGTAGGCACGTGCACGATTGAAACACCAGCGAGTTGCGACGCATCAAAAACCGAAAGGTCTGATGCAACACCGCGGTCGGTGAGAAATGTGCGCTCGCCGCTGGGTTGAACAACGACAACGATGCTTCCAGTGCGACCCTTGGCAACCGTGCACACATCGACACCAGACTCGCGCAACGATGTGCATAATTGTTCACCAAGATTGTCGTTGCCAACCTGACCGATAAATCGAGATGGTGTGCCTGTCAGTGCGCCAAACATCGCAACGTTGGCTGCACTGCCTCCACGAGTACGAACAATTGCCGAGTCGGTATCACTACCGATATTCAGTTCGCCATTGAGCCAGACAACTACATCTTCGATGAGGTCACCAATCGTGCACAGCACGGGCGAACCAGTGACGGCTTTAGACCGAGAGAAGGTCGCGCGCGCCGGTGTCGCTCGACGGGTGGCGCAACTTGCTCATTGCACGTGCCTCAATCTGGCGAATGCGCTCGCGAGTGAGGTTGAATGCTTCGCCAACTTCTTCGAGTGTGCGTGGCTCACCACGATCGAGACCGAAGCGCAGTGCAAGAATTTCGCGCTCGCGCTGATCGAGAGGTGCAAGCAGTCGTGAGATTTCTTCTGGCAATAATGCGGTTGCTGCAACTTCAAACGGAGACTCTGCTGCGCGGTCTTCTACGACGTCGCCCAGTTCGGCATCGCCATCTTCACGCAATGGCTCTGACAACGAAAGTGGCTCGGCAGCAAAACGCAATGCCTCGGTCACTTTGTCTTCTGGCATCTCGACTTCTTTTGACAACTCGGCAAGAGTTGCAGGACGACCAAACTTGAGCTCGAGGCGCGAGCGTGCTTTTTGCAAACGTGCAAGCGTGTCGCCGGCATGAACCGGGAGGCGAATGGTGCGACCCGTGTTTGCGATGCCGCGAGTAATGGCCTGACGGATCCACCACGTTGCATATGTAGAGAATTTGAAACCCTTGCGCCAGTCAAACTTTTCGACGGCGTGCATCAAACCCAAGTTGCCTTCTTGAATCAAGTCAAGAAGCGGCAAACCCGATGCCTGATATTTTTTGGCGATCGAAACAACGAGACGCAAGTTGGATTGCACAAATTGACGCTCGGCTTTTGTGCCATCGCGCTGATCTTTGCGCAACTCGCGGCGACGGTTTGGAGTGAGCGTCTTGTCGCTCTTGTCGAGCTCGGCTGTTGCTTCTTTGCCTGTCTCAATGGCCTTGGCCAAACGAACTTCGTCGTCTTTTGTGAGGAGGGCGTACTGACCGATGTCGGTGAGATAGAGACGGACTAGGTCTTCTTCGTCACGATCGATACGGTCTTTGGCCACTTCATCTCCTTGATTCCTCGTTAGCGGGAACGGGGTAACGATACCGACAGGGTCAAGCCCCACCACCTGAAAAACCGCAAAACTCTTACCTGATTTGGTGTTTTTCATGTGACCCGTTTGGCATTGAAGTTTTACGGAAATGGCGTACTATCGGGGTATGGCAAACCCACTGTTAAACGAAAAAGCATTCACCAAGGCCGTTGAGCGCACCCCAGACCAAGCAGGTTGGGGTTCAGCCGAAGGCAAATCGACCTGGAATCCACCGATTTCGGATGGCCAAGTTTCCCCATATATTTCTGCTAAGGCACCTGGCCAAACCATGACCGCCAATGGCGCAATGTCGGCAACCCTGTTTCTCATGGTCTTGCTCGTTGCATCGGCCACTTACGGCTGGACAACGGTGCAGCCACTTACCGTTGGTGGCTCGGTTTCATTCCCAAGCTGGGCAATGATTGCACTGCTCGTTGGTCTTGGTTGTGCATTTGGTGTGATGTTTAAGCCAACTGCAGCGCGCTTCCTCGCACCTGTTTACGCGATTGCGCAGGGTGCAGTAGTTGGTGCGATTTCCAAAGTGTTCAACCTGCAATACCCCGGCATTGTGTTGCAAGCGGTAGGCGCAACCATCGGCGTTTTCGTAGTCATGCTCGTGCTCTATCGCACTGGCATCTTGCGCGTGACCGACAAGTTCCGTCGCATCGTCATCGGCGCAACGCTCGGTCTGATGGTGTTTTACCTTTTTTCGTTTGTCGCGGGTTTCTTTGGCGCAAACCTGATTCCAACCGGATCGAGCACAATGAGCATTGGTTTCAGCGTGTTGGTTGCTGGTCTTGCCGCAATGAACTTGGCACTCGACTTCGACTTCATTGATAAAGCAGAAGCAGCAGGAGCACCAAAACACATGGAGTGGTTTGCTGCATTCGGCATCATGGTCACACTCGTGTGGTTGTATCTAGAAATTTTGCGCTTGCTCGCAAAAATGCGCGACCGCTAAGCGCGGCGTGCAGTTGGGTTCGCGTTGAGCAAGTCTTGGCTCAACGGCGCACCCGTAATTTCATCAACAAAATATGTGCCTGCGTCGAGGCGCTGTAATGCTGTCTCGACATCGGTGAGGTCTTGATCGATTGCGTCGAGGTCGAGGGCGTCACTCATGGACTCCAGCATATGCGATTGCGCGTTTATCGGGCTAGGGTTTTGCGCCATGGCACCAAATCAAAAGAAGTATTCACAAGCCCCAGAGATGAGCATTGACCCATCAAAGCGCTACACCGCATCGATGGAGACCACGCTCGGCACGATCGTGATCGCGCTCGACCCAATCGCAGCACCAAAGACGGTCAACAACTTTGTGTTTCTTTCCGAGCAGGGTTATTACGACGACGTCATTTTTCATCGCATCATCAACGGCTTTATGTGCCAAGGTGGCGACCCAGAGGGCAGCGGCCTAGGCGGCCCCGGGTATGAGTTTGTGGACGAATTGCCTTCGTCTCACCGTTATGTGAAGGGTGCAGTTGCGATGGCAAATAGAGGGCCGAACACCAACGGCTCACAATTTTTCATTTGTTCAAAAGACTTATCTCCAAAAGAAATTAAAACTCTTTATTCGATATTTGGCCAAGTTGTGAAGGGTCTCGAAGTGGTCGTTGCAATGCAAAATGTTGCAACAGGCTCAGGCGACCGACCAAAAACCGACGTGGTGATTAAGTCGGTCGCAATTACTGTCGCCGACTAAAACTCGGTCAGTAGCTCACGTTTGCAGATGCCCGAGCACTGGTACTTGCAGCACAATGGCTTTGTGGCTTGAACTCGACGAAGTTGCAAATGGACGTGGGTAGCCTGTAGCGCGTGAAGCCAATCATCGCAATTGCCGGCCGCGTTGGCCCTGCCAGCCGCGTATCGCGCAGTGCAGTGCACTTTGCAGGTGATGTTTATACCAATGCAGTGCTGCGCGCGGGTGGTGAGCCAGCGATTGTGGTACCACAACAGTTGACTGACGAAGATGCCGACGAACTTATGGCGCGCTTCGATGGCCTGATCTTGATGGGCGGCGGTGACGTAGACCCAAAGATGTATGGGCAAGAACCAAGTGTGTATGTGTATGGCATCTTGACCGAGCAAGACATTTTTGAATCAACGATGGTCAAGGCAGCAATACGCATGGGCAAGCCTGTGTTGGCAATTTGTCGCGGTCTACAAATCACCAACGTGGCGTTGGGTGGAACACTGGTGCAAGAAATTGCAACGCTGCCAAATACCGACACACAAGTGTTGCACAAGCCAGAGAATTTTCCAGAAGGCGCACCATTTGCTGTGCATGACGTGCGTATTCAAGATGGCAGCAGGCTTGCTCGTGCGTTAGGAACTACTGCAATTCATGGCGCTTCGTTTCATCATCAAATTGTTGACCAAGTTGCGCCAGGTTGTGTTGCTGTTGCGTGGTCGCCAGACGGTTTGCTGGAAGGCATCGAGCACACCGATCATTGGTTGGTGGGAGTGCAGTGGCACCCAGAAGACACCGCAATGAATGACTCTGCGCAGCAGAATTTGTATAACGCGTTTGTTGCTCAGGCCATCGTGTCTTCGTCAACCGCTTTGCGGTAAGGCGATGTTGGTTCAGTGATCCAACGAAATGCACTCGTGATGCCTGAACCGAGTGGACGCAACGCAAAGCGCTCGGTGAGTGGCAGATATGGAATGCGCAACATTGGGCGTGACCATGCTGGAAGTGTGGCAGCAGTTGCGGCAACAAGTGCGTAGTACGCAGCACGCGCTGGAATAGGAAGTGGTGGTTGAAACATCAGGTATTTGAGTGCATCGCGAGACTCGGCCGTGCTCTTGAGTTCATCGTGAAATGAGAGCAATTGTTCGCTGAGTTCTTTTTCGGTTGTAGGAGGGTTTGGCACGTCAAGTTTTGCTGCGATGAGCGCCATGTCGGCAACATAACCATCACGACCGGCTTGGTCTAGGGGTTCCTTGCCATACCGCTGATGTGAGGTGAGGAAGCTGTCGACTTCGACAACATGCACCCAACGCAACAGGTGGGGGTCGTTTGCAGAATACGGTCTGCCATCGCTGGCGGTGCCCTTGACGAAGCCATGAACATGTTTGATGCGATCAATGATTGCTTGTGCTTCATCGGCTGGACCAAATGTTGTTGCTGCCAAAAAATCCGCAGTGCGTTGCAAACGACCCCAAGGATCAGTTTTGTAATTGGAATGATTGGCAACACCAGCCATCGCAAGTGGGTGCAATGTTTGAACCATCAGCGAGCGAAGGCCGCCAATGAACATGGAGGCATCGGAGTGCACGCGTCGCACAGGACGATCTTCATCAAACCATCGTGGTCCGGGAGTATCCATGAGCGCTTGAGCGCGAGCATCACCGTTTGGACCAATCACGCGAGTGCGTAATGCATCACCGAGCGAGTCGCGCACAGTGCTGATCAATTCGGTAACTGCGGGAATCTTGGTGAGTCGATTATCGGTCGTTGCCACATACATATCGTGCCACCAAACAGATCAAACCACACGAATTGGATGCCGAGTAATGTGGGTTCGTGACGACAAACACTGATAGATCAATGCCGAAATGGGTGCCTCGTGCAATTGTGGTTTTTTGGCTTGGCTTTTTAGGCGCGTTAGTTGCACGAGAATTGTTTCATCAGTTGTCAAGCTTTGTATTGCTGTTGTTGGTCTCGATGTTTTTGGCACTTGCAATTGAGCCTGGCGTCAATCGGTTGGCACGAAGCGGCTGGCGCAGAGGTAGCGGAACGGCTCTAATTTTGTTTGGCGTACTTGCGTTCAGCATTTTATTTATTGGTGCAATTGGCACGCTGGTGGGTAGTCAGATTGCCGATGTGCTCACCAATAGCAAAACGTATGTCAATGACACGGTCGACTTTGTCAACAGCACATTTAATACCGAGATTGATCCTGCAGAAGTAAACGCATCCATTGCCGACCCAAATGGTGCGGTGCAAACATTTATTGATAACCAGCGTGGGCAAGCGATCAGTTTGTCGACAAGTGCTCTTGGTGTGTTATTTCAGATGTTGTCGGTTTCGTTGTTTGCGTTTTACCTTGTTGCCGATGGCCCAAGGATGCGTCGCGCAATCTGCAGCAGGTTGCCTGAAGCGAAACAACGCACCGTGTTGAAAACTTGGGATTTGGCAATTGAAAAAACTGGTGGGTACTTGTATTCACGCGCATTACTTGCATTGATCTCGGCGTTCTTTCACTGGATGGCATTTCAGGCAATTGGCACACCTGCTCCCGTGGCGATGGCGCTGTGGGTTGGCATTGTTTCGCAGTTCTTGCCGGTTGTCGGCACCTACCTGGCTGGAGTATTACCGTTGTTGCTGACATTCCTCGACTCACCATTTCGCGCGCTTATCGTTGTTGGATTCATTTTGGTGTATCAACAACTCGAAAACTATTTGTTTGCTCCGCGCATCACAGCGCGCACACTAAAAGTGCACGCGGCAATTGCTTTTGGTGCAGCCATGATTGGTGGCGCAGTGCTTGGGCCACTTGGCGCAGTGATAGCACTGCCGGCCTCAGCAATGATTCAGGCACTCGTAAGCAGTTGGGGCACTCGCCACGATGTGATTGACGATGAACTCGTGCGCGTGACCGAAAAACCGGTGCGCCAAAAGCGAGTGCGTCGAGTTCGCAAAAATAGCTAGAACGTTTTAGGCGCCGATTGGCGTCACGCTCGAGATGCCAGTCAATGCTTGCAGCTCGGCAATAATCGCCTCTGGCACCTGAGTGGTGGTGGCGATACACATCAACGCACTACCCGCAGTTTCGGTTGTGCCCACATCCATGTTGGCGATGTTGATGCCGGCATTGCCAAGCACAGTGGCTACACGACCGATAGCGCCGGGTTGGTCGTCATTTTTTACAACCAACATGAACTCGGATGGTGGAATATCGGTGAGGTGATCGTCAATCATCACGATGCGTGCTTCGCGACGACGCCCAGTGAGCGTTGCAGACAAACTGCGCGTTGTTGAACGCAAAGTGATCAAGTTGATGTAGTCGTGATGTGTTGTTGTGGTTGTGGCAACACTGGTGATCGATACGTCGAGACTGCGCGCGATGACTGGGGCGTTGACGAGGCTGATGGTTTCTTTTGACCAAACAGTAAGTAAACCCTTGAGCGCGCTGATCGAGATAAGACCAGGGTCGTATGCACCAATTTCACCAGAGGTAGTGATCTCGACATTGGTTGGTGTGTTGTTGGAGAGCGATGCAAATACTCTGCCAAGGCGCTCGGCAAGTGGCACAAATGGTTTGAGAGTTTCGTTGGCATCTTCTGCTTCAATGTTGACAGCAAACGGAACAAAGTCACCATTGAGTGCAAGTTGCACCATGTCTGCAACCACTTCACCCGCGCGGTCTTGGGCTTCTCGTGTGCTCGCGCCAAGGTGCGGTGTAACAACAACATTGTCGAGTTGGAAAAGTGGAGACTCGGTGGTGGGTTCTTTGACAAACACATCGAGTGCAGCACCAGCGATGGTGCCGTTGCGCAGTGCCTCGGCCAAATCGGTTTCGTTGGCGATGCCGCCGCGCGCAACATTGACGATACGCAAAGATGATTTTGCACGAGCCAACATCGCTGCATTAAGGATGCCGTTTGTTTCTTTGTTCTTTGGCAAGTGAATGGTGAGGATGTCGGATTGCTCAACAACTTGCTCGAGGCTGAGCATGTCAACTCCAAGTTCGCGCGCGCGATCGGCCGAAACAAATGGGTCGAATGCGACGAGGCGCATATCGAAAGCTCGGGCGCGTTGGGCAACGAGGGTGCCGATGCGACCGAGACCCAAGATGCCAAGAGTCTTGCCCGCAAGTTCGATGCCTTCCCACTTGGTGCGCTCCCATCTGCCCGCAACAAGCGCGCGATGTGCTTGAGGCACATTACGAGCAATAGAAAGAATGAGTGCCATGGTGTGTTCGGCAGCCGAAAGCACATTTGACTGCGGGGCATTGACCACCATGACGCCCTGCTGCGTTGCTGCTTCAACATCGATGTTGTCGAGACCAACTCCTGCGCGAGCAACAACCATCAGGTCGCTGCCGGCCTTGAGCATCTTGGCATCGACCATGGTGGCCGAACGCACGATCAGGGCGCTTGCGCCCGGCAAGATCGCGTGCAGTTGCTGTGGGGTTTTATCCACTTGAATATCAACATCAAAACCTGCTGCGCGAAGTCGATCGAGCCCAGTGTCGGCGATGGTTTCGGCGATGACGATGCGTGCTTTGGTCATGAGAGTTGCTCCACGATGTAATCGATGCTTGATGTAAGAAGTTGCACGTCGGATGGATCGACTGCAGGAAACATGGAGACACGCAATTGATTGCGACCAAGTTTTCGATATGGCTCGGTGTCGACGATGCCGTTGTTGCGCAGGACTGTTGCAACTTGCGCTGCATCGACATCAATGAAGTCGATGGTGCCAACGACGGGCGAGCGATGTTGTGGGTTGGCCACAAATGGGTCGGTGAATGCGCGGCTAGTGGCCCACCCGTACAAGATGTCGGCCGATTGTTGCGTGCGCTTGGTGCACCAGTCGAAGCCACCGTTGTCAAGCATCCAGCCAAGTTGTTCGTTGAGCATCACGAACGTAGAAACAGATGGCGTGTTGTATGTCTGGTTGGCGCGAGAGTTTTCGAGTGCAAGTGCCAAGTCGAGCGATGGTGGGCACCAGCGCCCAGTGCTCTTGATCTTGTTGATGCGCTCGGTTGCGCGAGGAGAGCACAATGCAATCCATGTTCCACCTTCGGACGCAAAGCCTTTTTGTGGTGAGAAATAATAAACATCGACTTCGCTTGGTGACCAGTCAATGCCGCCTGCTGCCGATGTGCCGTCGACAACGACAAGCGCATCGGCTGGTGTGGCGGGACGAGAAAGCTGCATCGATGCACCCGTAGAGGTTTCGTTGTGCGTGAGGCAATATGTGTCAATATTGAAATCGACATCTGCTTGCTTAATAGCGGGAACAGTTCCGGGAGCAGACTCGATCACCAGTGGGTCGCCAAGATGCGGTGCAAGTTGCGCGGCCTGAGCAAACTTGGAAGAGAACTCACCGAAAACGAAGTGAGCGCTGCGCTCGTGGATCAAGCCAAACGTTGCGGCATCCCAAAACAAACTGGCTCCACCGTTGCCGATGACAACATCCCAGTCTTGGGGTAGTTGAAACAATTGACGCATCTGATCGATTACTGAGCCAACCAAATTTTTTACTGGCGCTTGGCGATGTGATGTGCCAAGTATGTTGCGCGATGCACGAACGACTGCATCAATTTGTTCGGTGCGAATCTTGGACGGCCCGCTGCCAAACCGACCGTCAAGCGGCAGAAGCTGTGCGGGGATTTTGATGTCAGTAAGGGCGGGGGAAGCCATACAGTTGAGTTTCGCAGGGAAGGTGCGCAGACTTACTGTGATTTACAAAAAGTCAGAAAGAATTAGGAAGCTTTAGGAAGCTTTAGGCGTTGGCAGCGAGTACTTCGCCGTCATGCCACGAGTCGCCACTTGCAACCGCATGTGCTGCACGCTGCAAACGAAGCGCGTCGAGTGGCTTGATGATCCAACCATTTGCGCCACTGCGCCGGGCCAAATGCACATCGGCTTTGCGGTCGAGCAACATCAACACCGGAACATTGGGGATGCGATGGTCGCTGTGGTCGAGCCGCAGATCCATGGTCACGGCCATTGCGCCCATCGAACCGATCTGCAAGTCGAGGACGGCCACATCGGGCGTGCGAGTGGCAATGGCTTCTGGCACATCTCGTCCGTTCCGACAAACCGTAAACGACGTGTCGGGTGAACCGAGCGCTGCAAGAACTTCGTCAAGAACCCATTGGGCGTCGGTGGCCAGCAAGATATGCACGGGATGAATCTTAGCCCTTGAGGCAGATACCGTAAGTTGTTCGGAAGTACAAGTTGTCTAATAAATAATGAAGATGACCCCCGGAGGATCAGTTGCTGAAGTTTTCGAAAAAGGTGCGTGTTGGCGCAGTTGCACTGATCATTGGAGCAGCGGGGTTATCAATGAATGCTGGTGCATCTGCAGCATCGACAACATCTGCTGATCAACTTGCACCGGTTGACATTGTGGCAGTCAGTGGACTGCTTGACGACGTAGTCGTTGCAGAGATTGAGACTGCGATTGATAGATCGACAACCAATGGGGCACAAGCAATTGTGCTGCAAGTCAACTCGCGCGGCGCAGTCGTTTCTCGCGAGCGCATGGCAAAAGTTTTAGAAAAGATTTCGTCTGCAGCAATTCCTGTCGCGGTTTGGGTTGGCCCAACCGGTGCTCGTGCCTATGGATTGTCGGCACAGATGCTGACAGTTGCCGACGTGACAGCGATGGCACCAGGTGCACGCATTGGTTTTAGTGGAGATTTGCTGAGTGTGGATGGTGCGCCAGTGAGTTTTGGTTCTGCTGACTCAACATTGACAAACTCAAGTGTTGGTTTTAGTGATGCACGCAAACTTGGGGTGCTCAAAAATGTTGGCACCGACGAAGGCGTACCCGTGGTGCGCAACATGTTGTATGCACTGGATGGTTTAACAATTGATGGCCAGATACTGGACACTATTGTCGAGTCGCTTGACTCAACTGGTCTTGTGGTTCGCGACGCTACAACTGCACGATTTTTTAAACTTGGTCTTATGGGTCAGTTGATGCACACTGTGGCAAGCCCACCTGTTGCGTACTTATTGTTTGCCATCGGCTTGTCGTTGTTGATATTTGAATTTTTCACCGCAGGTATTGGCATCGCGGGTTTCGTTGGCGCAGTGTGCTTGGTGCTCGGCGTGTATGGACTGGCTGCGTTGCCAGTGCACTTGTGGGCCGTGGCGATGATTGTGCTTGCCGTGTTGGCTTTTGCAATCGATGTGCAGGTGGGCGTGCCTCGGTTGTGGACGGGTATTGGACTTGGATTATTTACGGTTGCATCGCTCGTGTTGTATCAACCCATTGATGGCAGTTCAATGCGCATGTCGTGGCTCACGCTTGTGTGTGGAATTGCCATGATGGCGCTTGCATTTATTGTGGGTATGCCATCAATGGTGCGAACACGCTTTGCAACGCCGACCATTGGTCGCGAATGGATGATTGGCATGGAAGGTGTTGCACAATCTGATATCTCACCTGAAGGAATTGTGATTGTGCAGAGCGCACAATGGCACGCTCGTACAAATCGCTCGACACCGCTATTGCAAGGTGCGGCGTGCAGAGTCGCAGCGATTGATGGCATCACGCTTGAAGTAGAACCACTCGAGGGTGCGGCACGCGACTACAGAGAGATGCGCAAACCAGCCAGTGAATAATGATTTGTCGGCCCGCAGAACGGCTGCCGAAGTAGCACCACTCCAACCACTTGACTGGTTGCTGTTGCTTACACCTGGTGTGGTGTGGGGTTCTTCGTTTTATTTTATTGCCATTGCTTTGCGATCGTTTGCGCCAGGCATGATCACACCAATGCGTGTTGTGCTCGGCTGCATCACACTGACATTTGTGCCTGGTGTGCGAGCCCCAGTGCCGCGCAGTGCATGGCGCAGCATTGTGTTGCTTGCACTTGTATGGCTGGCAGTGCCACTAGCAGTGTTTCCCTATGCCGAGCAGCACGTGTCGAGCAGCGTGACAGGCATGCTCAACGGTGCGACGCCGTTGTTTGTGGCGATGGTCGCTGGAGTTATTGCGCGCAGGTTGCCACCTCGCGGGCAGATTGTTGGTCTTGCGATTGGTTGTCTTGGAGTGGTGCTGATTGCGTTGCCAAGCGTTCGTGAGGGTTCATCGAGTTCGTTCGGCGTTGCACTCATCATTGGTGCGCTCATGCTGTACGGGTTTGCGCTCAACATTGCAAGCCCGCTTCAGCAACAGTTTGGTGCGCTTCCAGTCTTGTGGCGTGCAGAGATCGTTGCGGTCGTGATGCTTGCTCCGCTCGGTATCTACTCGACTTTGAATAATGATCGACCTTTTGAATGGATTGCACTCGCTGCAGTGCTCGCACTTGGTGTTCTTGGCACTGCAGTTGCGCATTATGCGATGGTGATGCTTGCTGGTCGCCTTGGGTCGACACGTGCAGCAGCGAGCTTGTATTTAATGCCGGCAGTTTCACTTGCTCTTGGCGTTGTCGTGAATAACGAAGATGTGGCACTGCTTGCAATTGTTGGCAGTGGAATCGCAGTGCTTGGCGCTTACGTGCTGAGTCGTAGCCGCCGCACGTTGGCCTAACGCTCTTTAGAGTTTTGCACCTGCAATGCGCAGGTCGTCTCGGCGTCGAGTAAAGCCCGTTGCGTCTAAATGAGTGATGAGCGGTAGTGCGTATTTGCGCGACACGCCAAGATGCTCGCGAAACTGGGCGACGGTAAAACCTTGTGGATTCGTTATCAGTAAGTCGCGCACAGAAGCAATTGCTTTCTCGATCGCAGAAGAATGAAAATACAGTTCATCACAGTGCACGAGCACGCCACGCTGCACGAGTTGTCGAACAATAGATTTTTCGAGTGATGCCGCGTCGGGTGGCATGCATCCGGCATCTACAAACTGTTTCACCATTGGGTGCGATGCAATGTCGTTGGCATCGGCGCTTCGAGCACGACCATCGCGCACGGTGATGTTGGGAATAGTTGGCAGCACAAGCCGTTGGTGCGGTGAAAGTGTGGCCACGTCGACGCCCAAGTCTTTGGCTGCAGCAATGAGTGACACAACTTCGTTGCTCACGTCAGCCAGATTGTTGGTGGTGGTGACCCAGCCATCGAGCGCCTGCTCAACTTCGGATATATCAACGTTGCGGCCAGCAAGTAGGTGTAACTGTTGCAGTTGCACCCAGCCTCGCTCGGCAATCAAACGCAGGATCTCTTTGTTGGGCTTGGCTTTTGACGAGCGGAGTATTGGCTCAATGTCGATCACTTCACCACCACCAATGGTCTCATCGCGACCAGACTCGCGCAGAATAAAACGGTCACCAGGTACGAGCGGAATCATGTCGGGAAGTGCAACTCGGATGAATCCTGTCTCACCGTTTTGAATGCTTGTTGAACCAATGGTGTGCAACACGACCTTTATTTCTCGTGAGCCGACATACATCATGTAACTGCCGCGTTTTGAAACCGCGTGTTCAATTGACTCCAAAACTTTGAGCGATGCATCAAATTTGTTGGTACCGAGCCAGTGGCCATCGACAACCAAGACATCACCGCGGTTGATATCAGAATGGTCGACCCCTGTGATATTGAGAGCGCATCGGTTGCCTTCTTCAAGCTTGTCAAGTGAAATTCCGTTGGACTGAATGCCACGGATCTTGACCACGATGTTGGTTGGCTGCACCACAAGTTCGTCGCCGATGCTCAGTGGCGAACCAGTAAGTGTGCCTGTGATGACCGTGCCAGAACCTTTTGCGGCAAATGAACGATCGACCCAGATGCGTGGTCGGTGTGTGTTGACGACCGAAGGCAGTGATGCAATGAGGTCACCCAGTGTGTTGCGCAAAACATCGAGTGTCATGGAGTCGTGTATTGAAACCTGCACAACCGGTGCGACTTCGAGAAATGTAGAACGCACGTGATGATGCACACTGTCGAGTGTGAGTGTCAAGGCGTCTGCGTCGACCAAATCGGTTTTGGTGAGCACGATGACACCCCGTGTAATGCCAAGCGCATCAAGAATGCGCAAGTGTTCTTCGGTCTGAGGTTTCCAACCTTCGTTTGCTGCAACCACAAACATGCATGCATCAATACCGCCGATGCCGGCGAGCATGTTGCGCAAAAAACGCACATGGCCAGGTACGTCAATAAAACCAATTTGTTGCTTGGCAATTTGCGTGAAAGCAAAACCAAGGTCAATGGTGAGTCCGCGGCGTTTCTCTTCTTCCCAACGGTCTGGGTCGGTACCGGTAAGAGCCTGAACGAGTGATGATTTGCCGTGGTCGACATGGCCGGCTGTGGCAATAATGCGCATGTGTAGTTACCGAACTGGTAGAGACTTAAGCGCTGCAATCAACTCGTCGTCATCGTGTGCAAAACACGAACGCAAATCAAATACGGTGCTGCCATCAACGACACGTGCGATCACTGGCAATGGTCGATTGCGCAACGCTGAAAGGTGATTGCCGGTGACCACAATGCCGATGGACGGTATTGATGCTCCAGGTGTGGAGCCGGCACCTGGGAGTGCGGATGTCTCAACGAGTTTGCCAACACCAGTTGCGTCGATGATGTGTTGAGCACGGATGCGTAATGTTTCTATTGGCGTCGTGGCCATTGCCCAAAATGGAATGTCGGTAGTGACACGTTTGTCGAGGTAGGCAAGTGCCACATCTTGTAATGCAGATATTACGAGTGCACCTGGGCGCAACGCGCGTGCAAGTGGATGAGCATTGCACTGAGCAATGAGATCTGCTTTGCCAGCAATGATGCCACACTGTGGACCACCCATAAGTTTGTCGCCACTAAACGTGACAAGTGATGCGCCTGCTTGCAACGCTTGCTTTGCTGCTGGCTCGCCGGCCAACCAACCTGGGGCGGGGCCACTCAGCCACGGGCAGGTTTCATCAATAAATCCAGAGCCGATGTCGGCAACAACCGGCACGCCAAGGGTGGCGAGTTGGCTGACAGGAGTCTCTTCGACAAAACCATTGACACTGAAGTTGGATGGATGCACCTTCAGAAGTAAAGCAATGTCGTTTTTCTTTGACTCGACTGCTTTTGCATAGTCGCGCAAGCGTGTGCGATTTGTTGTGCCTACATCGACAAGTCGTGCACCACTTTGCTCGAGCACATCAGGGATACGAAACCCTCCACCGATCTCGACCGATTCGCCGCGGGACACCGCAACATCTCGATCACTTGCAAGTGCACCGAGCACGAGCATGATGGCTGCAGCATTGTTGTTGACAACGAGTGCTGCCTCGGCTCCGCACATCGTGGCAATGAGTTTTCCGATAGAACTTTGACGCGAACCGCGTTCGCCAGTTGCTAAATCAAACTCGAGTGTTGATGCGCGAGCTTGTCGCGAAAAGTGGATGGGCGCACGACCAAGATTGGTGTGTAGCAAGACGCCTGTGGCATTGACTACGTCACGCAACAAACTGGTGTGAAATTCGGCGGCCAGCCGGTCGGCATCTGCAGGATTGCCAGCCGCAATGGCTGATCTTGCGCAATCTACAAGCACCGCATGGGGCAAGTCGTGGCGCACCGCCAAGTCACGCGCGAGGGCATCGACCGATGGTGGGCGCTGTGAGTCGTTGGGATTCACACCTTGCAACCTACTGTCATAGAGATGAATGCCGACAGGTCAGAAGCAAAAACCGACTTTGACCCACTTTCTGTGCCTGTGCGCCCAGCCGCCACCGTGATGTTGGTGCGCGACCACCCAACAAATGGGCTTGAGGTTTTTATGTTGCAGCGCACTTTGCAAGCCGTGTTTGCAAAAGGCATGTATGTGTTTCCAGGTGGGCGGGTAGACGCTGTCGACAACGGGCACGAATTGGAATCGGTATGCGATGGGTTGAGCGATGTTGAAGCCAGTGCGTTACTTGGAGTGCCAGCGGGTGGGCTTGGTTTTTGGGTCGCTGCAATTCGCGAATGTTTTGAAGAGGCAGGTGTGTTGCTTGCACGATCACTTGAGAACAATGATGTTGTGCGGTTTGATGACGAAGACAAGATTGGTCGTTTTAATGTTGCACGGCACGCAGTGCATGATGGCATGTTGTCGCTCATTGAGTTGTGCGCGCAAGAAAACCTACGTTTAGTTACCGACAACATTCATTATGTGAGCCACTGGATCACGCCCGTTGGTGAGCCGCGCAGGTTTGATACGAGGTTTTTTATTGCGCGAGCACCAGATGCGCAAGAACCTTTGCACGATGACAATGAAACAATCGCAAGCCTCTGGGTTGCGCCGGCCGAGGCACTGGCAATGCACAAGCGCGGTGAGTTAGCGATGATTCCACCAACCACAAGCAACCTTGAGTTTTTGGTGCCGCATGCAACCGCCGATCAGGCGTTGCAGGCCGCGAAGAAGATTGGTATGCCAATAACGATTTTGCCGCAACTAAAAACCAATGCAGATGGAAAAGTAATTGGCGTCTCGATGCCGGGCGACGCTGATTACGTTAATTAAGTTGATATGAATTAATTGCGTTTACTGATTGCAACCTGTACGGCTTCTGGGTCGCGCGCAGTGCATCCACCCATTTCAGTAACAGGAATTGTGGTGTTCATGATGTTGGCAGCAATCGCAAGAAACGCCTGAGCCGCAGGACCAGTCGATGTCAACACAATTGGCTCACCGATGTCGCCACCGTTGGCAACTGCTGCTTCGATAGGAACTTGGCCCAACAACGCCGCACCGATTTCGTCGGCAAGTGCTTGGCCGCCGCCTGCACCAAAGAGTGGGTACGACTCGCCGTGTTCGCACGTGAACGCACTCATGTTTTCGATCACGCCAGCGACGCGCAGAAAACTTCGACGGGCCATGTCGGCAGCACGGATTGCAACTTTTTGCGCAGACACCGAAGGAGTAGTAACGATGATGAGATCTGTGCGTGGCAACATGCGAGCAAGACCCATCTGCACATCGCCGGTGCCAGGCGGCATGTCGATGAGCAGGTAATCGAGTTCGCCCCAGTGCACGTCGTTGAGAAATTGTTCGACAGCTTTGGTGAGCATGAGCCCACGCCACATCAGCGCGGTGCTCTCGTCTTCAACAAGCATTCCTGTTGACACAACTTTAAGTAATCCTTCTCCGACCACTCGCTCGTTTGGAATCATGCGTGGCTTTTCGATACCTTCGATACGACGAGCTTCGAGGCGATCAGAAATACCGAGCATGCGGGGAATTGAAAAACCCCAAATGTCAGCGTCGAGTACGCCAACGGTGTTGCCAACGCTTGCGAGTGCTGCAGCCAAGTTGACCGTGACCGAACTTTTGCCAACACCGCCCTTGCCGCTCGCAATTGCCAAGATGCGAGTGTTGAGAGGAATCTGTGTGTCGGGTGCTTGCTCGCGAGCATTCCAACGAGCGCGAGTCATTACGGCTGTGCGCTCATCGGCTGTCATCTCGCCCCAGTCAATGGTTACTTTTGTTACACCTGGGTGCGACTCAAGTCGTGATTCGATGTCTTTTTTGATCTGCACCCGAAGCGGGCAACCCTTGATGGTGAGTTTCATGGCGATCGCAACGACGCCTTCGGCAGAAATAGATGCGACTGCGGCCATGCCCAAGTCGACGATGTTGTCGCCCAATTCGGGGTCCATGACCGCTTTCAGGCGCGAGGTGACTTCTGCAACGCTCGGCGGTGCTGCCCCCGTGGTCTGTGGCGTGTTGCCAGTCATGGCTTAAACCTACCGTCAGGTTTGGAGCGATACCGAGCCATGACAGACAAGACAATGAACGGTAGTGTGATCTCGTCAGATTCATTAGTTTTTATAGTTGCAAATCAGAAGCGAGAGAGGCTCCCATGATCACCGTTACCGAATCAGCCGCAAACAAGGTCAAGCAATTACTCGAAGCAGAAGGTGCAACCGATCTTGCACTTCGCGTTGCAGTTCGTCCAGGAGGTTGCTCTGGTTTTTCGTACGAGATGTTTTTTGATGGCGATGTTGCTGCCGATGACGAGACAGTGACATTCGGAGAGATTCGCGTGATTGTCGATCCAGCTTCATCACAACTTCTTGTTGGTGCAAGCCTCGACTACCAAGATGGTTTGCAAGACGCTGGTTTCAAGATCAACAACCCGAACGCAACTCGTTCATGTGGTTGTGGCAATAGCTTTTCCTGATCTCGTTTTAGACCATTAAAGGTTAAGCGCAGCAATTGCTGAACTGATTTCTTCTGCATCAAACACTGCGTCAAATCGTTCAATTATTTTTCCGCTTGCATCAGTGATGTAGATTGCCGGCTCGTATTCCATCTTGAGCGCGACAACTGCTGGCGCAACAGTTGTTGCCTTGTCGTGGGTATAGATCTCGGCATGCAGAAATGTCATTGCATCACCAATTGATTTTCGCACATTGATGAGCGCTTCGAGCGCAGGAGCACATGTGCCGGTGCTGCAGTGTGCTGGGGTACCAACTAAATACGCAATCGGTTTCTTCAACGCAAGCGCTTCGTTCAGAGTGATGTTGTGAAACTCGCATGGCTCTGGTGTGCGAGTGCACACAGGCTCAACACCGCGATGATCATCAACCGTTGGTGTATCAAAACCAGGAAGTTGCGAACCAACGAGTGGAATCAACACTTCTGTCGCATTGAGCACTTGTATGGCTGCACCTTCTGCTGGCCCGCTGTCAACGATCAATGTGTAGATACCCGGTTTGTCGATATCGACGCGAAATGGCCAGTAGGGAATCGTGAGTCCGGTGTCGTGTCGGTCGGCCGACAACGACTCGGCAACAACTTCTTGTGTATCTGCATTGATGAGTTGCGCCGAGAGTGTGTTTGGCAACTCAAATCCATTGTCTGTAGTGAGTAACCCTGCTTGGTTGGCAAGCGAGATAGGAAGGCGCACATTGCCCGGCACCAGCACTTGTGGGAAACGTTGCACTAATTGAAGGTCGCCGAGTGCCGCAACTGACTCGGATGTTGTTGCTGTTGATTCGCTCGAACAACCGGCAAGTAACGAGCCGACACCGACTGTGCTCGTTGCGCCGATGACACCTAGTGATCCAGTAATAAATGTGCGCCTCGAAATCATGACTCAATAGTACGATTGAAGTATGGCCACAAACAAGAAAAAGACTGTGAAAAAAACTGCAAAGAAGTCTGCAAAAAAAGCTGCAAGGAAGACAACAAAAAAAGTTGTGAAGCAGACGGCAAAAAAAGTAGGCGCACCGCTTGGCCCATATACGCCAGTGGTTCGTGCCGGTGATTGGGTGATTGTTTCTGGTCAACTTGGTGTGGTCGATGGCAAGATCGTCAAGGGCGGAGTTGCCGCTCAGACAGCACAAGCCATCGTCAACCTCAAGTCGCAACTCGCGAGCGCCGGAGTGACAATTAATGACGTCAAAAAGACGCTGTGTTTTTTGACCGACATGGATACGTTCGGTACTTTCAACACCGCATATGTAGAAGGTTTTGTGACAAGCCGTCCTGCTCGCAGCACCATTGGTGTGGCGTCATTGCCATTTGGTGGAGCAGTAGAGATTGAAGCCTGGGCTTTCAAGCCACTACGGTAAATGACATGCCTGGCGCAATTATCATCATTCTTGCATTGCTCTCGTTTCCTATCGTTGTCGGGTTATCGACTGCTGGAATCGCAGCATTGCTCGGCTATTTTCTGCAGCGTGAGGGCGACATTCGTAACGCCGGCAGCGAACTAGTTGAGTTGAACAACTGAACTCAACAGCCGATCTCGTTGTTCGCAACGCAACACTCGTTGCAACCGTAGACAACGCTCGAAGAGAAATACCTGGCGGTTGGGTTGCAATCACCAACGGGTTAATTTCTGGTGTTGGAAGTGCTGGCACCGAGCCACAAGCAACTCGCGTCATTAATGCAACTGATTGTCTTGTTACACCTGGGCTCGTCAATACGCATCACCACATGTTTCAAAACCTCACGCGGGCATTTCCACCCATGACCAATGCTGCGTTATTTGGTTGGTTGCAAACTTTGTACCCACTGTGGAGCACGCTCGACGAAGAAGCGGCCAATGTTTCGGCATGGGTGAGCCTTGCAGAGTTGGCACTGTCGGGTTGTACAACTTCGACCGATCACTTGTATGTGCATCCTGGGGGTGGTGGCGACTTATTGTCAGCCGAGATCATGGCGGCAAAAGATTTGGGGATGCGCTTTCATCCAACGCGTGGCTCAATGTCGTTGTCGCAAAAAGATGGTGGCCTACCACCAGACAATGTGGTGCAGGATCACGACGTTATTTTGGCCGAGTCGCAACGCGCAGTTGAACAGCACCATGATGCCTCGCACGGCGCGATGGTTCGTATTGCGCTCGCACCATGCTCGCCATTCAGCGTGACCAAGCAATTGATGACAGAGTCCGCTCAACTTGCCGAAAAACTTGATGTGCGCTTGCACACACACTTCGCTGAAAACTCCGAAGACGATGCATTTTCAGTAGCAACATTTGGTTGCCGACCAACTCAGTATTTAGAAGATGTGGGTTGGTGCACTGATCGCGCATGGGTTGCACATTGTGTGATGCCAAACCACGATGAAATTCAACAATTGGGCAAAGCCAAAATCGGTGTGGCACATTGCCCAAGCAGCAACATGATTTTGTCGTCGGGCATTGCGCCGGTTGTCGACTTGCGTGCAGCCGGTGTGCACGTTGGTCTTGGCGTAGACGGTTCGTCGTCTGCCGACTCGGCTTCAATGTGGCTCGAAGCCAGACAGGCAATGCTGTTGGCCAAGTTGAGCAACGGTGCGGCAGCAGGAACGGCTCGCATGTCGCTCGAGATTGCGACGCGAGGTGGTGCGGGTTGCCTTGGTCGTGTTGGTGAAATTGGCGAAATCAGTGTGGGTGCCGTTGGTGATCTTGCAATTTGGTCGTTGACTGGTGTTGCCTTTGCCGGCGCAGTTGCCGACCCAATCGAAGCATGGTTGCGCTGTGGGCCTACTGGCGCCAAACACACCATCGTGCACGGCAAGTTGGTCGTGGACAACGGCCAAATTGTAAGCAACAAGGTTGACTCAATGTTGGCGACGCATCGCACAATTGCCAAGCGCATGCAAAATATTGCTCACAACTAAGTGCTGTGATTTAGGCAGACCACTTAGATTGTCCGAAGCGATATCCAACGCTGCGCACAGTCTGAATCAAGTTGGCGTGTTCTTCGCCAAGTTTTGCGCGCAAGCGACGAATGTGTACGTCTACAGTGCGTGCTCCACCGAAATACTCATAGCCCCATACTCGCGACAACAATGTTTCGCGCGAAAACACTTTGCCAGGGTTTTGTGCCAAAAACTTGAGCAACTCATATTCCATGTAGGTCAAGTCGAGAGGTTGACCACCAAATGATGCTTGGTATGTCTCAAGGTTGAGAATCAGACCGCCGTATTCGACAAGCGATTCACGGATGCCACGAATTTCGGTAAAGAACATGTGGCGCAGGCGCGACTCGAGTTCGCGTGGGTGAAACGGTGACAAGCAGAAGTCGTCAAACAAATCGTCGCGCATTTCGAGGTCGGCAAGCTGTGAGCCGTTGACGAGCACAAGCACATGTCCGACAGGGTTATCGTTTTTTCGTAGCGAGCGACAAAGAGCCCAACCAGCCTCGGGGTCATCATCACACATCACCACTGCACCAGCCCAACCTTCAACGGGCTCGCTCTTTGCTGCGTCATCAGCCGATGAAACAGCCTTCCAGCGGTATCCCGCTAGGTCGAGTGTGCGCGCCAGATCAATGGACGGCGGGTTTGGAAACACGGCGATCATCTGACCGACAACGTTTTCGTTTGCAGAAGTGCGCGTGTTCACAGCGAGCGCAAGTAGCGACCAAGTTCGTATTGGCTGATATGAGTCTTATATGTGCGCCACTCTGCGCGCTTGTTGCGCAAGAACCACTCGAAGATGTGATCGCCGAGAGCTTCGGCAACAAGGCTTGAGTTTTCCATGACATGCAACGCTTCGTTGAGTGACTGCGGCAATTGATGGATGCTCATTTTCTCGAGCACGTCATTGTCCATCTCGAACAAGTTGGCGTCGGCCTCAACTGGCAATTCGTAACCCTCTTGAATGCCACGCAATCCTGCAACCAAGATGACAGAGAACGCGAGGTATGGGTTGCACGCCGGGTCTGGTGATCGGTATTCGATGCGCGTTGCAGAGTCACTATTGCGCTTTGCGATTGGCACGCGGATCAGGCCGCTGCGATTGTTGCGCGCCCAGGAGATGTGAACGGGTGCTTCAAAGCCAGGAACAAGTCGCTTATACGAGTTGACCGTTTGGTTGGTGACCGCAGTTATTTCGGCGGCATGGCGTAACAAGCCGGCCATAAAGCATTTTGCAGTGTCGGACAAGTTGTATGCGTCGTTCTCATCATAAAACGCATTTTGTTCGCCCTTAAACAAAGAAAGATGGAGGTGCATGCCCGAGCCCTGGATGTTTTCGAGAGGCTTTGGCATAAACGTGGCATGCACGTTGTGCAGTGCTGCGATCTCTTTAACAACAAAACGAAATGTCATCACGCTGTCGGCCATTGTCAGTGCGTCGGTGTGTCGCAAATCGATTTCGTGTTGGCTTGGCGCATCTTCGTGAAAGCTGTACTCGACAGGGATGCTCATGGTCTCGAGCGTGCGAATAGTTTCTTTGCGTAGCGAGCTTGGAATATCGGTTGAAGTGAGATCGAAAAAACCACCTTCGTCGAGCAAGACTGGCGTGTTCGTGCTATCTGGAGGCGCGAGATAAAAATATTCGATGTCGGGGGCAACGTAGAACGAATAGCCCTGGTCGCGAGCAAGACCAAGATTGCGCTTGAGTACTTGTCGTGGGTCGCCATCAAACGGTGTGCCGTCCAACTTGGCAATGTCACAAAACACTCGAGCCTCTGCGCCTTTTGCGTCGGCCCATGGAAGAACTTCAAATGTGTTGGCATCGGGGAGCGCAAGCACATCACTTTCTTGCACTCTGCTGTAACCATCGATTGATGATCCGTCAAACGACATTCCGTCGTTGAGAGCATTTTCCATTTCGGCAGGGCTGATTGCAAACGACTTGAGGTTGCCGAGCACGTCGGTAAACCACAATCTCACCAGGCGGATGCCGCGCTCTTCTACGGTTCGAAGGACGTAATCCTTTTGCTGATCGTGCATGGAAGTCACCTCAACAGTGTGCCGTGAGAAATATTCAACAGCACCGAGGACCGGATCCTCGGTGCTGTTGAAATCTGAATAACTACTACTACCGCTACTTCTTCTTGGATCCTTTGGCGCCTTTGGACTTCTTTGACGCTGGCTTGGTTGATTTCGCTTTTGCCTTCTTGGCTGCTGGGGCCTTTACGGCACCACAAACAGTTTCAAGAATCAGACGAGTCACCACGTATGGATCGACGTTGGCGTTTGGACGACGATCTTCGGCGTAGCCCTTTTTGTCACGAGCGACCTGCCAAGGAATACGTACGGATGCTCCACGATTGGAAACGCCGTATGTGAACTTGTTGTATGGAGCAGTCTCGTGTTTGCCAGTCAGTCGGCTCTCGATGTCGTGGCCGTAGTTGCTCACGTGTTCCATCACTTTGGTGCCGAGTGCTTTACAAGCGGCTTCAATAGCCGAGTAATCATTGCGCATTGCCTTGGTCGAGAAGTTGGTGTGTGCACCAGCACCATTCCAGTCTCCCTTTTGTGGCTTGGCTGCATACGAGATCACTACGTCGTAATCTTCTGCAATTCGGTCAAGCAACCAACGAGCAACATACATGTGATCGCTCACCGTGAGTGCGCTTGCTGCACCGATTTGAAACTCCCACTGACCTGGCATTACTTCCGCGTTTGTTCCCTCGATCATCAGGCCAGCATCCAAACATGCTTGCGTGTGCTCTTCAATAATTGGACGACCAATGACACGACCTGCACCTACGCCGCAGTAATACGGACCCTGTGGTCCTGGCTCGCCGGCCGACTCTGGAAAACCAAGTGGTCGACCATTCATACGCATCATCGTGTATTCCTGTTCGATGCCATAAATCATTCCGTGGCTTGCATACTTTGATGCAGCCGCTGCACATGTTGCACGTGTGTTTGTTGGGTGTGGCTTGCCGGTAGTTGCAACCAACACTTCACACAACACCAAAATATTGTTACCGCCGCGCAAAGGGTCTGGACATGTGAACACTGGGTTCAACACGCAGTCAGATGCATCACCTGTTGCTTGTTCGGTTGACGAGCCATCGAAGCCCCAGATCGGTGCAACTTTGACGCCGTTCTTAATAATCTTTGTTTTTGATCGAAGCATCGGTGTTGGTTGATGACCATCGATCCAGATGTATTCCGCCTGATATGGCATTGCATGTCCTTCCGGTTGGGAGAACGGGATTGTGAATTCCGTCCTCAGGTACATCTCTAGTCTCGCAAAATGCCGTTTCAATCCCGTTGCCCAATTGTGAACGGCGTGTGAAGATACGCCAGTCGGATTGCCCCTCTAGCCTGAAGACCGTGGCTGCACCGCTCCTCACTCACGCAACTGTGCGCATCGGGATGGCCCAGTTCAACCCTGTGGTTGGCGACATTGCATCAAACAGCGCAAGGGTTTCAAGTATTTATGCCGACGCTTTGGCCAGAGGTTGCGATGTACTGGCGTTTTCCGAACTTGTTCTCACTGGTTATCCACCAGAGGATCTGGTGCTCAAGAGCGGCCTTGTGACAGACAACATTGCGGCACTTCACTCGTTTGCAGCCACGACATCATCGTGTGTGGCGGTGGTGGGTTTTGTGGACAGAGTGGGCGACGAACTGTTTAATGCTGCTGCAATTTGTGCGCAAGGTCGCGTGCACGGCGTGTATCACAAACAATTGTTGCCGAACTACAGCGTGTTTGACGAACAAAGATATTTTTCTGCTGGGAAAGATTTTTCGTTGTTTCAAGTTAATGGTGCGCTGATGGGCGTAACAATTTGCGAAGACATTTGGGAGCCAAGTGGGCCAGTGGCAACGCAAGCACGAGCCGGCGCAGTATTGAACATCAACATCAACGGCTCTCCATACCATCGAGGCAAGAGTGGTGAGCGCCAGCAGATGGTGAGTGAACGTGCGCGTGATAACAAATGTGTGATCGCCTATGTCAATCAGGTGTGTGGTCAAGACGAATTGGTTTTTGATGGCGGCTCAATGTTGTTTGATGCAAGTGGAACATTGCTGGCAAAGTGTGCCCAATTTGTTGAAGAGATCCAGTTGGTTGATGTTGTCCTGCCACGCGCAGCCGGAGACCCAAGCACAGATATTAAAGAATTGTTGCCGGTTGTTGCGCCGCGCGAAGTTGAATTGATGGGCACTATCGCTGCACCAACGAGTGACATTGAACAGATGTATGAGGCACTTGTATTGGGCACGCGCGACTATGTGCGCAAAAATGGTTTTACCGATGTAGTGATCGGATTGTCTGGCGGCATTGACTCTGCACTTGTTGCAGCAATTGCAGTGGATGCGCTTGGTGCAAAGTATGTGCACGGTGTGTCAATGCCATCTCGTTACTCGAGTGAAGGCTCGCGCACCGATGCTGCGACACTCGCAAATAACTTGGGCATCGAGATGCAGACGATTTCTATCGAGCCAGCATTTGGGGCGTACTTACAGATGACTGCCACGAGTTTTGCTGGTCGGCCACAAGACCTAACAGAAGAGAATTTGCAGAGCAGAGTGCGCGGCACCACGCTGATGGCGTTGTCGAACAAATTTGGGTGGATGGTGCTGACCACCGGCAACAAGAGCGAGCTCGCCGTTGGGTATTTCACTTTGTACGGCGACTCAGTTGGTGGATACGCAGTCATTAAAGACCTGCTCAAAACAAGCGTGTACGAAATGTGTCGTTATATCAACACGAGATCTAAGAAGTCAACAAATCACGAAGTGATCCCTGATGTTGTGATCACGAAACCACCGTCTGCCGAACTGCGTCCAGATCAGCGCGACGATCAATCGCTGCCGCCATACGACGTGCTCGATGCAATTCTTGAAATGTACGTAGAGCAAGACCAAACTGCCGCTGAGATTATTGCGCTTGGTTTTGACGAAGCACTTGTGCGTCGCATCAGCAGGCTTGTTGACTTGAGTGAATACAAAAGACGGCAAGGAGCGCCTGGTGTGCGCGTGACATTGAAGGCATTTGGCAAAGATCGACGTCTGCCGATCACTAACGCGTATAGGGGTTAGTGCGCTCCACCTAACTTTTTGTAGGTGAGGATAGAGATCGCTGCAAGAATTCCGAAGCCTGAGCCGATGAGAGCAGGCACATCGACACCGTGTTTTTCGTATGCACGCGTTGCAACGATGGCGATGATGGCGCGACCGAGCGTGCCGGCTCCGAGCACCCAACCAAGACCAGCACCCGGGCTATTGGGCACAAGTTGTGAAGCAATTGGCAACAAACTGACAACCGCAAATTCAAATCCGAGGAAATACACGCCAACCGCAATGAGGCCAAACACGATGTTTGTCGATGCAAGTGCAAGCAAGATGCCAGCAGGCACGATCATTAGTGCGCCACCCGCAATTGAGCGTTCTTTGCCCCAACCATCAGTGCGGTGAGCACTATTTAAAGATGCAAACAGTTCGACGGCACCAAGTGCAAAACCGACCGCGGCGAGACGTGCAGCACCAAAACCAAATTGATCTTGCAACCAAGCGCCAAATGTGACGAACAAACTCTGTGCACTCGACATGATGCAAAACATCGTGATTACGGCGAGCCACCCACGACCGTGCACTCGTGTCTTTGCACCTTGCACATGTGGCGTAATGACACGTGGCTCTGAGTTAACGCGCTTGGCAATGGATGCAGTGACAACAACGAGGCAGATGATGCCAAATAGGTATCCAATGCGCCAGTTGGTTGCAGCAGTGATGAGCCCCATGATTGACACACCAACGAGCAATCCAAGAGCCCACGAAGTTTCGGTGAGGCCAACGATGCGGCCGCGTTGTTGGTATGGCACATGATCAGCAATCCATGCACCGAGTCCGAGATCAAAACTTTGCTTTGTGAGTGCAAGCACGGTGACACCAATCGCAAACCACACAACACCTGGTGCAACAGCGGCAATTATGCAGCCAAGAATGGTGCCAACAAGACCGATCACCATCGCGTTGCGATGTGTCAGTCGGTCGACAATGCGCCCAGCAAGCGGTGAACCGAAACCCGACAATTCAGAGACAAACACTGCAACGCCGATGTCGGAGAGTGAGACATTGAAATCTTTGGCGATGATTGCCAAAAAGGGCGGAGCAAATCGGTAGCAAGCATTTGCAACGAGTCGACCGAGCGTGACAATCGAGATGTTGCTGCGAATTTCTGGCTCAAAGGAATCGTCAAGCAGACGGTTGAAGATTCGACTGAGCATGTGCACTAAATCTACAGCGAGGCTATAACGAATCTGTCGGCGTAATATCGCCTGAGACGTCACCGATCACAGAAACAATGTCGCCAGCAGTGATGCGATTATTGCGATGCACAAAAAACCAGCAGCCGCCCAAGTTGTGCAACTTTGGATTGTATGCGCCGAGTGTGTGACGCAATGTGCGAATGACCCCGCTGTGACTGACGATCAGTGCCGTTGGCATGCTCTCGCTTGCACTTGCAGCACACGATGCTGCGATATCGCAAAATGCAGCAGTCGACCTGGCGACGATTGACTCATCGGATTCGAAGCCATCGGGCTTACGTCGATCGATGAGGTAACCAGGCCACTGCGCCTCAATTTGGTGGCGAGTCAAACCCTGCCACGGACCGACATCGGATTCGAGTAGTCGTTCGTCTACAACTACTGGGCCAACTCCATGCATCTCGGCAATAATCTGCGCGGTGTGCAGTGCACGTTGCAGTTGACTCGATGCGATGTAGTCAAAGGTGCCAAGTCGTTCGGCTGCAAGTCTGGCTTGGTTGATTCCGGCCTCGGTCAACTCGATATCGGCGTGTCCTTGCCAGCGCTCTTGCACATTCCACTCCGATTGGCCATGGCGGATGACCAGCAGTTGGGCAATGACGTCATTTGCAGACACAAGAACGCAGGGTAGTGGTAAAAGATACGATGAGGATGTGGTTCAACTGCGAATGTTTGCCTCGGCCCGTGAAGCGGCCGGAACTGCTCGTGACACAATGCCTGGCGACACGGTCGATCAGGTATTGGCTGGTGCCGTTGCCCGATTTGGAGCAGACTTTGCAACAGTGTTGCAATCATGTCGAGTGTGGGTCAACGGCGAGTCGGTCGAAGGTACCTCGGCAGTTACAGACACTGACGAAGTTGCGATTCTTCCACCAGTGTCGGGGGGCGACAAGTGACAAATATGTATGAAGAACTTTCTCTTGATGAGTTGCGCACCAAGCGTGCTGAGATGCAGCACCAAGAAGATGCGGTGTCATTTGTGCGCCGACTAGCTCAGGGACGTCTAGACATTGCTCGCGACGAATTACGCCGACGCATTGACAACGAACCGTTGCTCGATGTGGCCACAAATCTTGCTGGTGTGTTTGGTCAAGAACATGGCGGCGGCTCGGCTCGTCCGCCACGCGAAACTATTATCTCTGGCGATCACCCACTCGTGCTCGAACTTGAGCACTTGTGCGAAGACCTTGGCTTCGGTTCGATTCGCACGCTGGATGAAACAAGCCTGCGAACCGCAATTGATGAACTTGCTAAGTTTGAATTGTTGCGCTCAAGTGAACGGCGTGCATTATTTGACACGATAGACGCTCTCACTACGGCTCTCGTGCAGCGCTACAAAAGTGGTGGCGCAAATGTTGATGCGCTTCTGAACGACTAGTGAATGCTGGGGTCATCCCCCAAAGACCACTGCCGAATAGGGCTCGTCGCCCGACTCCGCAAATTAACGCACCCCGCAGATAGGTTTTAAGGGTGATGCAACGTGTCGCTGTGCTGTCTTTGCACACCTCGCCGCTCGCCCAACCGGGCGTAGGTGATGGTGGTGGCATGAATGTGTATGTGCGCGAACTCGTTTCTGCACTTGCTAGCAGCGGAGTCGATTGCACTACATATACACGTGCTTGGAAATCTGGATTGCCCGATGTAGTCGAGGTCGAACCAAATCACCGCGTCGTGCATGTGCGCGCAGGCGATGTTGATTTGCCGAAAGAAGAAATGCTCAGCGTGGTTGATGAATTTACTGACTCGGTTGCTTGGCATCTTCAGCGAAATGGTGGTGCCGACTTGGTGCACGCCAATTATTGGTTGTCTGGTGTGGTCGGACACCGCTTGAAGCACGAATTGAATTTGCCTCTCGTCTCCACATTCCATACGTTTGCTCGTGTCAAAGGGCTCGGTGGCGACATTGAGTCTCCAGTGCGCGAAAAGTCGGAGTTGGAAGTGATCGGTTGCAGCGATGCAATTTGTGTCAGTTGTCCTGAAGAGCGATCACAGTTTGAGTCGTTATATGGCAGTGCTCCAGGAACGATTGAAGTAGTCGCCCCAGGTGTTGAGCGAGCATTTTTCTCTCCAGGGGATCGTCGCGGTGCGCGACATGCTCTCGGACTTGGCAGTGGACCAATTTTGTTGTTTGTTGGTCGCATTCAGCCACTGAAGGGTCTTGATATTGCAGTGCAAACACTTGCACAACTTGGTCTTAATGATGCACAACTTGTTGTAGTTGGTGGCGCAAGTGGTGCTGACGGTGTAGCCGAACTTGAACGTGTGCAACGCATCATCGTCGAAAACAAATTGGAAGGGCGAGTGCATTTCTTTGATCCACAGCCGCACCACCTGTTGTCTACTTTCTATCGTGCAGCCGATGTGGTGTTGGTGCCATCGCGCAGCGAGAGTTTTGGATTGGTTGCGCTTGAAGCAGGTGCATGTGGAACCCCCGTCGTCGCAACTGGCGTAGGTGGGTTGCTTAGCCTGATCGATCATGGTCGCACCGGCTTTTTAGTACCCGGCCGCAATGTTGACGACTTTGCCAAGTTCACTGCACAACTGCTCGATGATTCGTTGCTCTCGTTGACCATGGGCACCGCCGCCGCAGAGCGTGCAAAAGCGTATTCGTGGAAGTCTGCGGCACATACCGTGCGCGATGTGTATGCACAACTGCTCGAGCGTGAATTGGTGGCTTGCAAGTAGTGAGCGATCTGTTTGACGATCAGGAACTTTCTCGGATCGAACAGCAAATAGACGAATGGTTGGCACATCTTCAGGCTCATAATCCTGCGATCCTCGCTGTCGATCGAAGTGTCGAGGGCGACATTCGTTGGTATGTGCGTATGCAAGGTGAAGAAAAGGAATTTACAACGGTGTGGTTGACATTGGGTCAGCGAACGTTGCGTTACGAAACATATGTAATGCCGGCCCCCGAAGAGAATGCCGAAGCGTTGTATGAGTCGTTGCTACGCCGCAACGAAAAACTTGTTGGCGCTCACTTTTCAATCGGTGCCGAAGATGCCGTGTTTTTACGCGGCGAGATGCCAATTGGATCGCTCAATGAGAAGGAACTCGACAGAGCAATTGGCACCCTCTATTCGACTGTGGAGCAGTATTTCAAAGGGTTCTTGCAGATTGGATTTGCCAGGCTTTTTAATAGCCGATTCGATAACTGACCGTACACATTGGGTTGCGTCCGAGCCGTTAACGGTCGGGGAAGTCGGTTGAGTGGCTCGGACGCATCTCGCTAGCCTGACCACAATGAATTCGGCGGCTCATACTCCCATCACATTTGTTGGTGGAGGCAATATGGGTGCCGCGCTCGTTGCAGGGTTATTGAAAGCCGGCTGGCCTGCATCGCTGATCACGGTTGTCGAGACGTCGAGCGAGAGACGGACACAGTTGAATTCGTTGTACCCAGGAATCATTACTGCAGAAAAAATTTTTGCGTGCACAGCAGGAGTGATAGCCGTCAAGCCACCTGCAGCAGCCGAAACATGCGCTGCACTTGCGCAAGCCGGCGCAACACGCGTGCTCTCAATCGCTGCAGGGATTGGTCTGACCACATTGCAAGCGGCCGCAGGTTCAACCGCGGCTGTCGTGCGAGCAATGCCAAATACTCCTGCACTTGTCGGTGAGGGTGCAGCAGCGATCAGTGGATCTTCGCAATGCGTCTTGGCCGACATGGTGTGGGCCGAGTCGGTGTTGGGCAGTGTTGGCACCGTGGTGCGAGTAGATGAAAAATTGTTGGATGCGGTAACTGCAATTTCTGGATCGGGTCCCGCATACATATTTTTGATTGCTGAGGCACTGATGTCTTCGGCGGTTGGGGCCGGCTTGACGCCCGAAATCGCCGACGCATTGGTGCGCCAGTTACTGGTGGGTTCGGCGAAATTGTTGCAACAGTCAGCCGAGACACCCGCGCAGTTACGCGCAAATGTGACATCGCCAAACGGTGTTACGGCGTCTGCAATACAGGCTCTAGAGCAGGCTGGTATTCGCGCAGCAATCGAGGCAACAGTGCAGGCTGCGGTGTCGCGAAGTCGCGAAATGGGTTCGTGAAAATTCACGGTCAAAAATGCTTGAACTTTCCAACAATGTGCGTAGGGTATGTCCTAGGTCACAGTTTCCAGCCGGGGTTTACCCCCCAACTGGAAGTCGCGCTTGCAAGAGCGCGCCGTTTGGACCGGTGCCGTCGGGGGGTTGGCACCGGTCCATTCGTGTATCTCGGGACGTTTTCAATCACGATGTTTTGCTTCGCGGTTTTTTTTCGGACGACATTTTTCAACTCGTGAGTGTTGTGCGATGAACAAATTTTCACACGTTTCATTTCTCTCTGACTACGGAACACAAGATGAATTTGTTGGCGTTGTCAAAGCAGTGATTGCTGACATCGCGCCGCACGTCAGTGTGATTGATCTTGTGCACGATGTAACTCCGTTCGATGTGCGCGCAGGTTCACTCGCTCTCGCACGCTGTGTTCCTTACGTGCCAACTGGTGTTGTATTGGCAGTTGTCGATCCAGGTGTTGGCGGATTACGGCGAGCAATCGCAATCTCGGTTGGTGGTGGTAAGGGTGTATTCATTGGCCCCGACAATGGTCTTTTGCCAGGAGCAGTTGCGCTTGCAGGCGGGCCAGATCAGGCGGTGGTGCTCAACAATGTTGCATATCAATTGGCCTCGCCGGGCGACACGTTTGCGGGGCGCGATATTTTTGCGCCTGCCGCAGCACATCTTTGTAACGGCGTTGCACTCACTGATTTGGGAGATGAGATCGACCCAAGTTTGCTCTTGCCAGGTGTCGTTCCGCTACCGCGCGAAGAGGGTGGGCAGATGTTGAGCGAAGTGACTTGGGTGGATCGATTTGGAAACTGCCAATTGAATGTTGGGCCTGAAGACATTGAAAAGTGGGGTTCACCGCTGCGAGTCATTATCGGTGCATCAGATCCAACTACTCAGATTGTGCGCTCAGTACCAGTAGTACGCAACTTTGCCGACATTGGTGGTGGCATTGGTCTTGTTGTCGACTCATATGGAATGCTCGCGTTGTGTGTTGACCGCGGGTCGGCAGCAGCCGAACTGCAACTTGGGCCAACTGACCTGGTGGTGATTGCTCAAGATCCCAGCGCCGGTGCTGGAGTAGCAACGTCGGTGCGCTTAGGCACTAAAAAATGAGTTGTCGTTCTCGCGCTAGGCGTAAACTCGGATCATGAGACCGGCCACAACACTTGTTACTGGCTTGTTGCTTGCAGCAATTTTGGGTGCAGGTGTTTTGTCGCTGATGATGCGTTAAGCGTTGAGTTGCCCGCGACTAAGAATCCACTAAACAAAATTGAAACTCCGCAGAGCAAGGTAATTGCAAACGCGCGATCTTGACCTAGTCGTCCAGCGAGCGTGCCACTTGCCGACAACACGAGCGTGCCCACCGCGATCAGCACATTGCCTCCCGCAAGTCTCTTGGGAGACGTGACCGTGCGAGTAATACTTTTTGATGCTGCAGGGTTTTGTTTCTTGACTACACGCCAAGCCGACCACAGTGCGCCAACAATGATGAACATTGCAGGCACTCCCGAACCGATGGCTGCAAGAATTCGCGGCGCTGCGCCAAATATTTCTCGACCAGCAGGAAATTCAGTGGAAACAACTGGCGATTTTGTTGGTGCAATCAACACCACTCCTGTTGCAAAGCCCGACAACAACACAAGCCAGTTACGAGCAATGTTTCCTGCACGAAGGCCAATCAGCAAGTACACAGTTCCGAGTGCAAGCCAAGCCACGTTGAGTACGGCACCGGCTAAGAAAAATATTCGAAACGCCATCAAGTTCCAGCCTGAGCTCTCGGCCCACCACAGGGCTCCGGATCCAACAGCGAAGAGAGCCATCGCAACTGTCCACGCCAATTCGTGTGGCTGACGCCGCCGCAACCAGCGGTCCAACGTGCTGAGAGTAAATGCGCATGCGATAAGGGTCGAAGCACCAGCCAATGCCGAGTTCAACTCGTTGTGCGCCGATTGGGCAGCCAGTAATTGAGCCAAGATCATGGGCGCAGGCTAGTAGCGCTAACGGGTGACAGATGTCTTGCCTTTATAAGGACCTCGGCATGGGCAAGGACTTCGTGAATTCATGCACGAGCGCCTACCCTTTACAGAGTGACAGATCTTGTGAAACCCCCATCACGCCCCGAGGCACTTCGTCGACGTATTCCAGACGCGGCAGTCACTCGATTGCCGGTGTACTTGCAGATTCTGAACAAATCAATAACAGAAGGTGTCTCGCAGTTGTCGAGCGATCAACTTGCAGGACTAGCCGGGCTCAATGCAGCCAAAGTGCGCAAAGACTTGTCGTACTTGGGAAGTTATGGCACACGCGGTGTTGGGTACGACGTTGCGTATCTCGTCTATCAAATCAAACGCGAACTGGGATTGTTGAATGATTGGAAGGTCGTGGTTGTTGGTGCGGGCAACTTGGGCAACGCGTTAACAAATTACGCCGGTTTTTCTTCGCGTGGGTTTGAGGTTTCGGCAGTTGTCGATATCGATTCAGCAAAGGTTGGCAAAAAAGTTGGTGGAGTCGTGGTACGACATGTTGATGACCTGTTGTCAATTGTCAACAATGACAAAGTCAGCATTGGTGTCATCGCTACGCCACCCGCTTCGGCGCAACGTGCAGCAGAGTTGCTTGTTGCTGCAGGTATCAAATCAATTCTCAACTTTGCGGCATTAGTGCTGACGGTACCGAGCGACGTGTCGGTTCGTAGCGTTGACTTGGGCATGGAGCTACAGATTCTCGGTTATTACGAACAACTCAACAGGCCTGTGGCATGTCAATAGTTGTTCTCGGAGTCAATCATCGCTCTGCGCCGCTTGATGTAATCGAACGTGTTGCGGTGGCAGAAGAGTCGCTCACCAAAGCGTTGCACAGTTTGGCGTCGCGCGACAACGTGCGCGAAACAGTGTTGCTCTCAACGTGCAATCGCACCGAGGTATATGTGGTTGCCGAGAAGTTTCATGGTGCATATGCCGATGTGCGCGATTACTTTTGTGAACTTTCCGGGCTAACGCCAGACGAATTGCATCCGCATTTTTACAGTCAGCACGACGAGGCTGCTGTATCGCACCTGTTTGAAGTGGCTTCTGGTCTTGATTCTGCAGTGATTGGCGAAACCGAAATACTTGGTCAAGTGCGCGACGCATGGGACTTGGCTCGAGTCGAGCAGACTTCTCGTACAACACTCAATATGTTGTTTCGTCAAGCGCTCGAAGTGGGTAAGCGTGCGCGAAACGAAACCGGAATCAGTAAGTCCACAACATCGATCTCTCATGCTGCTGTTGAGATGGCAAAAGAATTATTGGGCACTATGCAGGGCCGCAGCGTTCTCGTTGTTGGCGCTGGCGACATGGGTGCTGGCATTGCGCGCGCATTGTCAAGTGCCGGCGCCGCATCGGTCACGGTAATGAATCGCAATACAGAGCGAGCAGAACAACTCGCTGCAACTGTTGGTGCTGTTGTCAGCCCGATTTCGCAATTAGCAATTGCGCTTGGTGCTGCCGATGTGGTGCTGACATGCACAGGTGCAACCGAGCCAATCATCACCGCAGAATTGGTGTGTTCAGTTCGTGGCAAGACCACAAGTGCTCCCTTGCTCATCGTGGATATCGCTATGCCGCGCGACGTTGAACACTCGGTGGGCGACATCGCAAACGTAACGTTGCGCGATTTGTATGACTTGCGTGACTGGGCACAGGTTGGCATCAACGCGCGCAACAATGAAGCCGACGCAGTGCGCACGATCATTGTTGAGGAAGTAGAACGCTTTACGCAAGAGTCAATTGCTCGACAGGCTGCACCATTGGTTGCCGAGTTGCACGAGCGAGCAGAAAATATACGCCTTGCTGAGATGGAAAGGTTTGCTGCGCGCATGTCTGGACTTACGCCAGAACAGCGCGATCTCGTTGAAACGATGAGCAAGTCAGTTATCGCCAAACTGTTGCACACACCGTCCGTCCAACTCAAAAACAGTGCTGGTACCCCACAAGGCGAGCGCATCGCTGCAGCACTGCGCGATCTCTTCGACATCGAATGATCCGTCTTGCAACTCGCTCGAGTGCGCAAGCCCGCACTCAAGCCCAAGTAGTTGCAAGCGCAATATCTACAGCAACTGGCGAGCAAACCGAACTTGTTTTTGTTGAAACACTTGGCGATATCAAGCGGGATGTGCCGCTACACCAAATAGGTGGTCAGGGCGTTTTCGTTAAAGAAGTACAACAAGCAGTGCTTGATGGTCACGCAGATTTGGCCGTGCACTCTGCAAAAGATTTGCCTTCTTTGCAAACTGACGGTCTTGTTGTCGGTGCGTGGTGCACACGACGCGATGCGCGCGACGCATTGGTCGGCAACACGCTGTCTGGTTTGAAACAAGGTGCGACCGTGGCGACTGGCTCGGTGCGACGTCGTGCGCAGTTGCTGACTATGCGACCCGACCTCAGGTTTATTGATTTGCGGGGCAACATCAATACTCGGTTAGGCAAGGTGCCCGATGGTGGTGCAATTGTGATGGCGGTAGCAGCACTTGAGGTGCTTGGTCTGACCGAACAGATTGCACAAATTCTTGACCCAAGTGTTGTTGTGCCCATGATTGGTCAGGGTTGTGTGGCAGTGGAGTGTCGAGTGGGTGATGCCGCAACGCAAACTGCACTTCAGGCGGTCGACCATGCTGTGACTCGTCGCGCAGTTGAAATGGAGCGCGCATTTTTGGCCGAATTGGGTGCCGGATGCAATATGCCAATCGGTGCACATTTGGATGCACAAGATGTTTTTACTGCGTTTATGGCCACGGGCGACAAAGCGAGCGACCGCCATGTCACACTCGCACAGTCGGTTGTTGGCATTGACGACAGATTGCAATTGGCACGCGATATCGCAACGCAGTGCCGAAGCAAACTGCAATGACAAATCTGGCCGGTAAGACAATTGTTCTGACACGACCTGTCGAGCAGTCGAGCGAACTTGCAGAGTTGTTGGTTGAAGTCGGCGTCAACGTGTTGTTAGTACCACTGATCAAAATTGTTGGCCCAAGTGATGGTGGACGCAAATTACAAGCCGCTCTTGATCGTGCCGACGATTACGACTGGATAGTCGTTACGTCGGCGAACGGTGCGCAAAGTATTTCGTCGTTCATCAAGTCTTTGGCAACCAGTGATGCACGCCGGCCAAAAATTGCAGCAGTGGGTTCGGCCACCGAACAAGCACTTGGTTGCGCAGCAGACTTCATGCCAAGCACTGCAAATGCACAAACACTCGTGCGCGAGTTTCCATTTGGCGAAGGACGCGTGTTGCTTGCGCAAGTTGAAAATTTGGGTGGCGCAGTCGATTCATCGGTCGCTCGCGGACTTGCTGAGCGTGGCTGGTTGGTGGATGAGGCTGCTGCGTATCAAACTGTGGCGGCGACACCGAGCGAACAAGAAGTTGCGCAGGCATCGCAAGCCGATGCCGTCGTTTTTTATTCGGGATCGGCAGTGCGATCGTGGCGAGCAGGTGTTGGGATGAAGACGCCACATGTGGTGATCGCAATCGGAGAATCAACTGCGAGGGTCGCGCGCAATCTCAACATTCAGGTATCGAGCGTTGCGGCACAAACAACGCCTCGTGCTGTAGTGGCCGCACTCGTTGGGGTTTTCGAACAGCAACGCCCGTAGCCTTACGGGTATGGCGTTTCCGCAATCTCGCCCACGTCGCCTGCGACAGAGCCCCGCCATGCGCGAACTCGTTGCAGAAGTTCGATTGGGTGTCAAAGATCTTGTCGCACCACTATTTGTGCGCGAGGGCATCTCGTCTGCCCAACCAATCACGTCGCTTCCTGGCGTTGTGCAGCACACGCTCGATTCATTGCGCAGCGAAGTAGTGCAACTCGCAGAACTCGGTGTTCCTGCTGTCATTTTGTTCGGTATTCCATCAGTGAAAGACGAAGTTGGATCTGGCGCATTTGATCCAGCAGGCATCGTGCAAGTGGCGTTACGCGAATTGCAAAAAGAAGTTGGCAATGACATGGTGTTGATGTCTGACTTGTGTGTAGACGAATACACATCGCACGGTCACTGCGGAGTGCTCAATAAGAACGGTGACGTGGACAACGATGCAACACTAGATATTTATTGTCGCGCAGCACTTGCGCAGGCATCGGCTGGCGCACACGTGGTGGCACCAAGCGGAATGATGGACGGCCAAGTTGGGGCAATTCGATCTGCACTTGACGGCGCAGGATTTTTTGATGTTGTGATCATGGCATATTCGGCAAAGTATGCATCTGGTTTGTATGGCCCATTTCGCGATGCTGTCGATGTGCAGATTCAGGGTGGAGGCAATCGCAAGGGGTATCAACAAGATTGGTGCAACGCGCGTGAAGCACTACGCGAAGTTCACGCCGACATTGAACAAGGTGCCGACATCGTGATGGTCAAACCTGCGTTGAGTTATCTCGATGTGATCTCGGCAGTGCGTGCGCAAGTAGATGTGCCGGTAGCCGCGTATCACGTGAGTGGTGAATACGCGATGATCAAGGCAGCAGCAGCCAACGGTTGGATCGATCACGACACTGTTGCTCTCGAGCAACTCACCGCTGTCAAGCGCGCAGGAGCCGACATTATCCTCACGTACTTTGCGCGTTGGTTCGCAGAAAATAACCGCTAACGCATGAGCATTCAGTTTTGTGATCCGGTTGCGTGTACCGCTGCAGGTTGCGCAGCCACAGTGTGCACGGGCAAGGGCGTGCCGTCTAATCACACGTTGTACACACGTTCTGCAGATGTAATACCTGGTGGTGTCAACTCGTCGATTCGTGCATTTAAAGCAGTCGGCGGCGAGCCATACATTGTTGCTCGTGGCGAAGGCGCACACGTTATCGATGTTGAAGGCAAGCGTTATATCGACTTGGTGCAAAGTTACGGAGCCGTAATTTTAGGACACGCGCATCCATCGATCACTGCAGCATTGCAAGCCGCAGCAGTTGACGGCACATCTTTTGGTGCGCCAACTCCGCGCGAAATGAAACTCGCCGAAGCGATTCGCGAACGAGTACCAAGCTGCGAGCGAGTGCGCTTAATGAATAGTGGTACTGAAGCAACCAGCACTGCGGTGCGACTTGCTCGCGGAGCCACAGGTCGTAAGCGAATCATCACCTTTGCCGGAAACTTTCACGGTGCAACCGATGCTCTGCTTGCTGCTGGAGGAAGTGGTGTTGCAACACTTGGTTTGCCTGGCACCGCAGGTGTGCCCGAAGAAGCTGTGGCCAACACACTTGTTGTGCCGTACAACATTGTGCCCGAAATAGGTAACGATGTGGCTGCAGTGATTGTCGAGCCAATCGCTGCCAACATGGGCGTCGTTGCGCCAGCCCCCGGTTTTTTAGAAGGACTTCGCGCAGCATGTGACAAAGCCGGTGCGCTTCTTATTTTTGACGAGGTAATCACTGGCTTCCGTATTGGCATGGGCGGGGCGCAAGCAAAGTACGACGTGCGACCAGACATCACGTGTTTTGGCAAAGTAATCGGTGGTGGTCTTCCAATTGGCGCAATCGGCGGATCTCGTGCAGTGATGGAAAATCTTTCGCCACTCGGCAAGGTATTTCATGCAGGAACTCTTGCGGGCAATCCACTTGCCACCGCAGCAGGTTTGGCTGCATTGAACGAGCTCACACAAGACGTATATATGGAACTCGGTGCGCGAGCTCGACAACTCGCCACCTTGTTGCGTGACGCCTGCACAAGTGCTGGCATTGTTGCGCAGTTTCCTGTGGTGGGCACGCTTGTTGGTGCATACTTTGGCAAATCTGTGCCAACCAACTTTGACGAAGCAAAGCAAACGGATGAAAAAATGTATGCAAAGTTCTTTCATGCGATGCTCAACGAAGGTGTTGCCATGGCGCCCGGTGCGTATGAAGCGCTCTTTGTTGGAGTGGGTCATACCGACGCGGTGATGGAACAACTGGCTGCTGCGGTCCATCGCGCAGCACATGCAGTCAGGTCTTTCCAAAAAGAAACGATTTAGAATAGAACTATGCGCCACTTTTTGTCGGCTCGCTTGTGGGCGGCATTTGCAATTCTTGGTGCCGCAGCAGTTGTTGTGCTGGGCTTGTTTGCACTTACTTCTGGGGGCTCATCAACGCCGACAGCGCTTCCGACTCAACATAATGTCGAACTGGTTGCTGTCGCTACATCACTTGCAGCCCAAGATGGCTGGCAAATTGCAAGCAACAAGACGGTGGGCAACGCAACGCTCACATTGGACGATGGTCGGGTTGTCGAAATTCTTGAAGGCACAATGGGCGAGATCACCTGCACCAATCTGACTGACGCGTCTGCTTGTGTGTTGTTAGCCGACATGCTTGGAAGTGGTGTCGTGTGGTTTGCTCTTGTGCCGATAGACGCAAATGCTGCTACTAGTCAAAAGATGTTGACTCTTCCACCGCTTGTCGACATGTTGAACGGTGGCAGCTTGGGCGTGCTGCAAAATGATTGGATTATAAAACTTGGCAACGGTGTGAAACGCACTTGCGATTCCGAATCAGACACGGCAAACCTCCGTGAGTTCATTACCAAGTTTTCACAAAATAGCTACACCATGCTCGACTTGATTACAGACGAAGTGACCGAAGTGGTCTGTAACAAGAACTAAATTGCGAGAAGTCGTCGCCATCTAGTGGCAATATGGGAAACGCGACTTGTTACTTGCCAGAATCGCGAGGCTCAATACCCACGTGTGCTGGTGGCCCAGTCAGCATCGAGAAATCTTTGTCAATAGTTTCAAACGACGACATGCCTTTTTCAAGAGCGAGAAAAATTTCAGACTCTGGCGAACACCACATCTCGTATTCGGCAGCCCACTTTTCGTCCTTGGGATCTGTTCCACCAACTGCATAACGCTCATGGCACACAACGCCGAGAATTTCTGCTTCGGTGAGTGCACCGCCAAGTTTTTCACCTTGCATCGGCATTGGGTTTCCGTTGTATGAGAGTGGTGCATGCGCTCCACCTTCGCGGTCTGGATTGCCGTACACCTTGAGTCCTGCAGTCACGTACGCCTGACTGCCGGTGTACACAAAATTCAACATGTCCTCAATCTTTGGAAATGTTTTCATTACTTCGCCTTGGTGTAGCGCACGACCTGCGCCACCCTGACCTTCGGCGCCGTGACAACCAGCGCATGATCCGTAGACCGCTGCACCGACTGCTAGCGGACCTTCAACAACTTTTTCTTGTGGCATGAGCGCCGCCACGTACATAAATGCCCACAATGGGAGCAGGCTCAATGTTGCCATTGCCCAAAACGGAATCTTTTTGCGCGACTTGGCTGCGGCAACATAGGAAGGATCTGGAAGTGCTGGCGGGGCGGCTTGCACAACTGCTTTTTCAACTGGTGCGGGCACCGCAGCCGAGGTAGTGGCAACCGCATCTGTGGAAGGCGTTGCGCCCGACCGTTGGCGATCTTTCGAGCGCTTGAGGAGGTGTTCGGGTATCTCGGTCACAGCAATCATCCTAAATCAAATTTGGTCCAATTCAAGAACGCATCGCACCAGATCGGAAAGAATGCACGGTTTTCTGACGAGGTTGTTACAAGTCACAAGCCGCACTTTTGCACGAACTCGTGAGTTTTCGCCTCTCGGTACTTTGCCCGACTAGCCTTATTTAGGTCTTGATGAAGGAAGGGTACCCCTGCAAACCATGTTGGCAATAAACATTCTGAAGTGGCCCGGCATGAACCAAGCGTTCTTGTTTTCGTTTTTCCTGACGCTTGTTTTAACTGGTGCGATCATCGTTGTCGGTATGCGCCGTCCACCAGATCGTAAAGCAACATGGGGTGAGGCAATTTTTGGGGCAACCTACGTCTTTGCGGTCTTGTTCATTGCATTCGGTGTTGTGCCTCATCAGTTCATCGACCACGCCGACAAAAATTTGGGTTGGCGCAAGGACAATATCATTTACGGACCTTTTGACATCCTGAAGCCCCAGTCCTTCGGCGGCCAGTTTCCGTTTGATGTGAGTTATGAAGCAATTCGTGACACCATTGTTGTAGTGATTCATGTTTTTTACTTCGTAATAATGGGTCTCATCTTTGCTTGGTGGCAAAAGCGTGGAGCGGTAAAGACGAAAGAAGTTGAGACATCCTCATACGGCCGACCACTGATGCGCAAGGCCTGATCCGAAATGACAAAGACCGACGCCAACCCACCAATGCCAGAATGGTCGGACGAGTATCAACTCGTTGAAGTCGATGCTGCCTATCTTTCTAAGGCTGTTAAACCAAAGCAGTTCATCCACATTGATCAGAGCGAATGCATCATGTGTGAAGGTTGCGTCGATATTTGTCCGTGGAAGTGCATCCACATGGTTTCACCCGAAGCGGTTGCTGTTGCCGAAAATACCGAGAAGCCAGGCGATGATCCATCCGACAATGTGTTGTTTATCATTGACGACGACGTCTGTACACGTTGCGCATTGTGCGTTGACCGTTGTCCAACCGGAGTCATCATTATGGGCAAAATTGGCGATCCAGTTGCAACAGGAGACTTTCATACACGCACGTCAAACCATGGCTACGGCTATGGGATGCGGCTCTAGAAGACTGACGGATAAGGAGAAAAAATATGGCACTAACACTTGATGAGCGACCCAAGGTAACTCTGAAGGAACGCACGACCAAAGTAAACGAGTCGCTCAAAGCGAGCCAAGCGTGGAACTCAATTTTTCGTCCAGGCTCAATTTTTCGCAAGGGCTACACCGACTCTCCTCGTAACCGTTCGTATGTGATCATGAACTCGGTGCTCTATCACTTGCACCCAGTGAAGGTAAAGCGTCACGCTGTAAAAGTCAGTTACACGCTGTGCCTTGGAGGCTTGAGCTTCTTCTTGTTTATTTTGCTCACCGTGACCGGCATCTTCTTGATGTTCTTTTATCGACCAACCGCTACCAATGCATGGCAAGATATCCAGTCGCTACAAACTTCGGTGACGTTTGGTCTGATGGTTCGAAACATGCACCGATGGGGTGCCCACTTGATGGTGCTGAGCACGTTTTTGCACATGTCGCGAGTGTTTTATCACGGTGCGTACAAAGCTCCGCGAGAATTTAACTGGGTTATCGGTGTCATTTTGCTCACACTGACATTGCTCCTATCGTTTACCGGTTACTTGTTGCCATGGGATCAACTTGCTCTCTGGGCAGTAGCGGTGGGTACCAACATGATGGGTTATTCGCCCGTCATTGGTTCTCAAGTTCGATTCGTGCTACTTGGTGGTGTCGAGATCGGTGCCGAAACTCTTCTGCGTTGGTACGTGTTACACGTGTTGCTATTTCCATTCATCACAGTCATCTTTCTTGCCGTGCACTTTTGGCGGGTACGTAAAGACGGCGGAATATCGGGGCCACTATGACCGAAATACCAGAACACCTGCTCAAGCGCGCGCAAGCCGCACGCGACAAGGCTGCAACCGAGACTGGATCACCAGACTCTGCAGGTGCACCACCAGCAGATTCGCGTATCCCTGAAGCGTTGCTCAACCGTTCAAAAGCCGCCAAAGAAGGCGGAGGAGTTGCTGTTGCAGAGCGAGTCGCAACGGGTGTTGTAGCGGTCGCACCAAATGGCAATGCACCCATTGGCACTGGCCCTGGTGGACATACGCAACGCTTGTTGACGGTCGTGAAGTCTGGCTCGATCCAAGATGTCAAGGCTGTGCCGGTCGACAAAGTACATACATGGCCACACTTGCTCGGACCAGAGTTTGTTTCCGCACTTGCATGCACTGCGTTTTTGTTTGTGTTCTCGTGGTTTGTTAACGCACCGTTGTTGCAAGCAGCAAACTTCAACCAAACACCAAACCCATCGAAAGCACCGTGGTATTTCTTGGGGTTGCAAGAGTTGCTGACAATGTTTCATCCGATGATTGCAGGTGTGACGCTTCCTGGTGTAGCGCTCGTTGCGTTGATCCTTACTCCGTACATGGATCGCAATCCATCAAATAAACCAGAGGATCGCAAATTCCTCACCAGCATTTTCACGGTTCACCTGATGTTCTGGGCAGTGCTCGTGATCATTGGCTCGTTCTTCCGTGGTCCCGGCTTCAACTTCGTATTCCCATGGGTTGAGGGCATCTTTTTCGAACTCTAAGGCGACATTCACTTATGAACACCACCACCATCATCACCCTCGCAGTCGCAGCATTACTCGTGCTTGGGCTTGCACTTGTACTGACGTCGGTCAAGCGCAACGACTCACGCGGTGTCGGCGCACTGAAGCGCGAGACTCGCCGCAAAGACATTGGCAAAGTTGACCCGAACGAAAAAACTGGTCGCGAAGTTGAGCGCGCTGCAGTCGCTGCTCGCAACATTGCCATTGCAACTCGTCCGGTTGCCGAAGTTGAGCCATGGTCGCCACCAGATGTCGAAGCAATTGGTGTGGCGCGTCGACAATTTTTAAATCGTGCAACAGGAACATTGTTGGGTGCGAGCCTTGGTGCATTTGGCGCAGCATTGATCGCATTTTTGTGGACAAGTTCGTCCGGTGGTTTCGGTTCCAAAATCACGCTCGGCAATCTCGACACGGTGATCGGTCAGATTCGCGCCAATAAGGGTTTTTATTACGTCCCGCAAGCTCGTGCGTGGTTGACAGAATACCCCAAAGAGGGTCTTTCAAAAGCCAAAGTGGCCTACGGTGCGCAGCCGGCAGTTTATGGTGGCATGCAAGCCGGAATTATCGCCTTGTACCAAAAGTGCCCACACTTGGGTTGCCGCGTTCCAAACTGCCAGAGTTCACAATGGTTCGAGTGCCCGTGTCACGGATCGCAGTACAACATTGTTGGCGAAAAAAAGGGTGGTCCTGCTCCTCGCGGCATGGATCGCTTTGGAGTTTCTGTTGCCAATGACATTGTGGTAGTCGACACGGGTTCCGTATTTGGTGGTCCACCAATTGGCACCAACACCACGGGTCAAGAAGCCGAAGGTCCACACTGTGTTGGTACTGCAGGAGGCCACTAATGATTGCTGTTGTTACATCAAATATCGCATGGATCATTTTGGTGATCGCGGTGGGTGGTTGGATCGTCTACGGACTGACCAACATTCGTCGCAGTCGCGCCGAAATCGGATCTGAAATTACGCTTGCGGCAAACCGCAAACCATATTACGACGACGAGATTCTTGAAGGAAAGAAAATCGAGCGCACTCAGTTGCTTGGCCTTTTGTTTTTGGTTGTAGTGACCATCACTTTGCCGTTGTATTGGATTCTTGAGCCAAGTCGCGAGGCCGGCGCAGTCAAGATGTGGGACCACCAATTTGATAGTTGGGGTGGCAAGTTGTTCGCAGCAACTGCCGATGGTGGATACAACTGTGCGGGTTGCCACGGTGGCATGAAGGGTCCTGGTGGCGCTGCTGCGTATTCGATGACCGATCCAAAAACAGGTGAAGTGAAAGAAGTCAGTTGGAAAGCACCTGCGATCAACACCATCTATTACCGCTACAGCGAAGAAGAAGTTCGTTTCATTCTCAACTACGGTCGTCCGTTTTCGCCGATGTCACCTTGGGGTCTTGTCGGCGGTGGCCCAATGAACGAGCAACAAATTCAGACAGTGCTGACATACTTGAGGGGCATTCAGATTCCCCGCGAAGACTGCCGTCTGATTTCTGATGATCCGTTGACGTGCGATGGTGGTCATTTGCCCAAGGCGACGCAAGACGAGATTCAGGCAGAGGTAGAGCGACTGGTTGCTGCCGGCACCTATAAGACCGTTGGCGAAGCCTTGTTCAATTTGGATTTGGGTAGCGGAAACTATTCATGCGCTCGTTGCCACACCAAGGGTTGGTCGTATGGTGATCCGCAAATCACGGGCGGCGGTGGATTCGGGCCAAACCTCACAGGTGGTTCCGCGGTTCGCCAGTTTCCTCAAAAATCGGACATGGTTGCCTTTATCAATGGTGGCAGTGAATACGGAAAGCGTTATGGCGAGCAGGGTCAGGGCAGCGGTCGGATGCCAGCCTTTGGAGCCATGCTTACCGAATCACAAATTTCGGCAGTTGTCGACTATGTAAGAGGCCTGTAGATGTTGTCATCAATTTTTGCAGTGAGCTGGGAACCAGGACTGCGTGGCGTTGTTGTCGTACTCATCGCTGTAGTTGTGCTGATTGGTGGCACGTATTTAGTAGTTGGTACCAATTTAGGTGCACGACTTGGTTTCTTAATCGTGATCGCATCCTTCTTCGGCTGGATGGCAACGATGGCTGCTATTTGGTGGACATACGGCATTGGTCTTAAGGGTCCGGAGCCATTTTGGTTTCCAGCCGAACCTATTACGATCGTGCGTGACCCGTCATTTTTGGTTGGTGCAGAAATTCTTCAGGCACTACCAGCAATAAGCAACGACCCAATCGCAAATGCAGCATCGGTGGCAACCGAACTTCAAGCAGAGGGCTGGAATTTGTTGGACGAAGCAGACCCGCAGCGCGGTCAGGCAGTTGCCGCCTCTGATTCAATCTTGGAAAACGAAGCAAAAGAGTTTCCTGCTGGCTCATATATATCTGTTGCTGTGTACGACCGTGGAGGCGAGCGTTGGCCAAAAATTAGTGACTCGCTCGACTTCTTCGCGTTCTTTCACAAGCCAAGATACGCACTCGTTGAAGTTGCTCCTGTTGTGCCACAACGCGTTGAGCCGGGTCGTGCGCCTGCACGTCCAGTAGTCGATACCGCACAACCACATCGTTACGTGCACATGTTGCGCGACTTGGGCTCAAAGCGTCAACCCGCCATGTTGATTACGTTTGGTTCAGGGTTGATTTTCTTGATGTTGTGCTGGTTGCTCCATCGTCGCGACTTGCAGTTGCGAATAAATATGAGCAGCAAGACACTGCCTGTAAAGGCATAGCCAAGTCGTGGGCCAGTACCTTCCGATCGTCGTTTTGATGGCTCTTGCCATCATCTTCGGTGCCTTGAGTTCGGTCGCGTCAATGTTGCTTGCACCGCGACGACCCAACAGCGCAAAGTCTGCGCCGTACGAGTGCGGAATTGTGCCAGGCCGAGAAGCACCCGAGCGTTTTCCGGTGAGCTTCTACATCATTGCGATGTTGTTCATCATGTTTGACATCGAAATCATTTTTGCTTACCCATATGCAGTGAGTCGTCAAGCACTTGGCTCATATGCATTCTTCGAGATGCTTGCATTCAGCGCCGTATTTTTTATCGCGTTCGTATATGCCATCGCACGCGGAGCACTCGACTGGGGTCCAATCAAAAAAGCAGTTCGACTTGATTTGGGCAACAATGATGAGATGAAGTCGCCTGACCGCACGGTGTTGAGCACTGTGCGTCGCGTGGGTTTTGAGGGTCGCGAAGATGACAATGGGGCAGCAGCCTGATGGGCGTTGTTCGCAACGTCCTGGATGATGGCCTTGGCGGGCTTGAGCACAACTTTTTAACTGGACGCATTGAAGATGTTGTCAAATGGTCGCGTTCGCGCTCAAGTTGGGGCGCAACGTTTGGTCTTGCTTGCTGCGCGATCGAGATGATGGCTACGGGTACAGCGCACTACGACCTTGCACGATTTGGAATGGAAGTATTTCGCGCTTCACCACGCCAAGCCGACATCATGATCGTCGCAGGACGCGTCAGCCAAAAGATGGCGCCAGTGTTGCGCCAGGTGTACGACCAGATGATGGAACCTAAATGGGTTATCTCGATGGGTGTATGTGCGAGCAGCGGAGGAATGTTCAATAACTATGCAATCGTGCAAGGTGTTGACCAAATCGTTCCGGTTGATGTGTATGCGCCAGGTTGCCCTCCAACTCCAGAGACACTCATCCACGCGATCGAAACATTGCACCAACTCATTGAAGACGGCGAGATCATGAGCCGCCGCAAAGCCACGGGTGCAGGTGCCAACGTGCATATCCAAGAAATCGCTGCTGGTACTTTCACACCTGTTGTTCTTGGAAAGCGTTAAATCATGACAACCGATGTGTTGCACGATTGCGTATTGGGCGACTCACACGGACAGAGCGTGTTGTTTGTGCCCAAAGATCGCTACATCGCAACATTGCGTAAGTTGATCGACGATTCGTACACGATGTGCGTCGACCTCACCGCTGTCGACTTTTTGACCCACCCTGGTCGCACATTGCCAGAAGCAATTGCTCCAGAGCGTTTCGAAATCGTTGTCAACTTATTGTCAATGCGAGATCGCACTCGGATGCGTCTGCGCACACAAGTGAGCGAAGCCGATGCCTCAATCGACTCTGCATTCGATTTGTACCCAGGCACCGAGGCCATGGAGCGCGAAGTGTTTGACATGTTTGGCATCACGTTTAATAGTCACCCAGATTTGACGCGCATCTTGATGCCAGAAGACTGGGACGGTCACCCGCTGCGCAAAGATTATTCGCAGGGCCGAATACCCGTGCAATTTAAGGGCAGCGCATCATGAGTGATCTCTTGAGCACAGTCGTTTCAGCCGGAACATTTGAAGGCAACCAAGAGTTGCGTTCACGCAGCGAACTCACGGCCAAAGAAGTAATGCGCGAAGTAGGTGCAGTGTTGCGCATGAGTGAAGCCGACGTTGCATTGCTCGCCGAAGTTGAATCTGACCCAGGTGAAGACCAGACAATGATCATCAACATGGGTCCACAGCACCCGTCAACTCACGGAGTTTTGCGACTCATGCTCGAGTTGAAGGGCGAAACAGTGCTGCGTTGCAAGCCAATTATTGGTTACTTGCACACAGGCATGGAAAAGACTGGCGAGTCGCTCACGTTTATGCAGGGCGGTACCAACGTCACGCGCATGGACTACGCGTCGCCGTTAAATAACGAACTCGTTTTTTCAATGGCAACCGAAAAGTTGCTAGGCATCGATGGAGATATCCCCGAGCGCGCCGTGTGGATGCGCATGTTGTTGTCGGAAATGAATCGCATGAGCAGTCACTTGTTGTTCATGGCTTCAAATGGCATGGACATCGGTGCCGTGTCAATGATGTTGTACGGATGGCGCGAGCGCGAAGAAGTATTGCGCTTCTTCCAAAAAGTCACAGGTTTGCGCATGAACCACAACTTCATTCGCCCCGGTGGTGTTGCTGCCGACTTGCCTGCGGGTTGGCGCGATGATGTGCTCGAGATTCTCGAAATGCTTGGCCCACGATTGGAAGAGTACGACACGTTGATGACGGGTCAACCGATTTGGCGTGAGCGTTTGCAGGGTGTTGGGGTGATCACTCGTGATGAAGCGATAGCGCTTGGTGCAACTGGCCCAATCTTGCGCTCAACAGGCCTGGCATGGGATTTGCGTCGCGACATGCCATACCTGCACTACGACGAAGTTGAGTTTGATGTGATTGTCGGCAGTTATGGCGATGCGTTTGATCGCTATGCAATCCGTTTGGCCGAAATTCGCGAGTCAATGCGCATCGTTCGCCAAGTTCTCGACAAGATGCCTGGTGGCGACTTCCGCATTCAAAATAAAAAGGTCACGCCACCACCTCGCGCCCGTATCGACGAGTCAATGGAAGCATTGATCCACCACTTCAAGATTTTTACCGAGGGTTTCAAAGTTCCCGAAGGCGAGGTGTATGTGGCGATCGAAAGCCCACGCGGCGAGATCGGCTGTTACATCGCAAGTGACGGTTCCCCAACGCCGTATCGCATGCACGTGCGGGCACCGAGCTTTGTCAATGTGCAAGCGTTGCCACACATGATGCGTGGTGGACTTGTGGCCGACGCCGTTGCCGTGATTTCTTCGGTTGACCCAGTCTTGGGCGAGGTCGACAGATGAGCCGCCTCAACGACGCCAATATCAAGATCGCACTCGAGATCATCTCGCATTATCCACGACCAAAGTCAGCACTCATTCCGCTGTTGCATCTTGCGCAAGAGCAAAATGGTTATGTCACGCGTGAAGCGATGGTGCACTTGGGCGAACTTGTCGGCGTTACGTCGGCAGAGGTATATGGAACAGCATCGTTTTACGAGATGTTTCGCTTTGAGCCAGTTGGCAAATATCTTGTCAACATCTGCGGCACCATGTCGTGCGCACTCATGGGCGCTGGCGACTTGATGCATCACGCCGAACAGAAGTTGGGTGTCAAGGCAGGTGGCACAACTGCTGATGGCATGTTCACGCTTGCTCACGCAGAGTGTCAGGCAGCATGCACGGAGGCTCCAACACTGCAAGTCAATTATCGCTTTCGCTACAAGGTCACCAACAGCGACTTCGACACATTGATCGACGATCTTAAGAGTGGCAGGTTGTCAGATGAGATTCCTAGCCATGGTGTTGTTGCACGAATTCGCCAGCGCATTCCCGCCGATCGTGGAGTTGGTGCAATTGCGCCGGAGCTCGCGACCGAAAACCCCGCATGGATGAATGGAAAGGCAGCGTTATGACAGCTGCAATCAGGTATCCACACGCGACAGGTTTTGTTGCAGGCGACAGGCCAAAGATCGTGACATCACGTTTCGAGCATGCCGACTCGTTCACTCTTGAACGCTTTTTGGCCACGGGTGGTTATGCCGGTTTGCGCAAGGCGCTTGAGCGTGCGGCAACCGATGTGCACGAAGAAGTAAAGAGTGCAACCGTGCTCGGTCGCGGCGGCGCGGGTTTTCCTGCTGGCACAAAGTGGGGCCTTACCCCACAACAAGTGTTTCCAAAATATTTAGTTGTCAACGGCGACGAGAGCGAGCCAGGAACGTACAAAGATCGCTTGCTCATGGAGTGCGATCCGCACCAACTCATTGAGGGTTGTCTCATCGCGTGTTACGCAGCGGGTTTGTCGCAATGCTTCTTGTACATTCGCGGTGAGATGGCGCTGGCACAAGAGCGCGTTGCTGTTGCGCTCAATGAGGCCTATGCGGCTGGTTATGTTGGCAAAAATATTTTGGGTTCCAAGTTTTCGGTCGACATCGTGTTGCACTGGGGTGCTGGTGCTTATGTAGTTGGCGAAGAGACTGCGTTGATCGAGAGCCTCGAAGGCAACCGCGGCATGCCACGACTCAAGCCACCGTTTTTCCCTGCTGCAAATGGTTTATACGGCCAGCCAACAATCGTCAACAACGTCGAGACTCTTGCCAACTTGCCTTGGTTAATGGTCAACGGCTCAGAGGCGTACACCGCGATTGGCACCAAGACTTCTCCTGGAACACGCATGGTTGCAGTATCGGGGCACGTCAAAAATCCTGGCGTATTTGAAATCATCAACGGCACGACAACGTTTAGAGACTTAATCTATGGCGCAGAGTTTTGTGGTGGCATTCTCAACGACAACGAACTCAAAGCGTTTGTGCCTGGTGGCGGTTCGGCACCTTGGTTTACGGCCGATCAACTCGACTTGCCATTTGAGGCAAGCCAAGTCGGGCCTGCAGGTTCAATGCTTGGCTCAGGTGCAATCATGGTGATGGATTCCACCACCGACATTCCGGCTGCAGCACTGACGCTCACGCACTTTTATGCGCATGAATCGTGTGGCAAGTGCACACCGTGTCGCGAAGGTGGCACGTGGCTCGAGCGTATCCTCACCCGCATTGTTAACGGCACTGGCACCGAGGCCGACTTGCAACAAATTTTTGAAGTCGGCGCAATGATCTGTCCAGGAGACTTCCCGAACGCATCCAACGAAAAATTAGGATTGGCTGCCGTGCCATTTCCTTACAAGATGACAACAATTTGCTTCGTTGGGCCGTCTGCATTTGCTCCGCTGCACTCTGCAATCACTTTGTTCCGCAGCGAATTTGAAGCACGTCTGGTCAAGCGCATCTCGATTCCTGTTACCGCAGTTTCAACTCCATCAGCGGTGTTGGCATAATCATGACAACTCTCGACTCAAGTGATACGACGCCAGAAGTAGTTGTCGATCCAAACGCGGTCAGTGTCACAATTAATGGCAAAGTCGTTGCTGCACGCAAAGGCGAAATGATCATTGCGGCAGCCGACCGCACAGACGATTTCATTCCGCGCTTCTGTTATCACCCGCGCATGGAACCGGTAGGCATGTGCCGGCAGTGTCTTGTTGAAGTTGTTGGTCCACGCGGCCCGATGATGGTGGTGTCGTGCATGACACCAGTTGCAGATGGTCAAGTGGTCAATACTGCAACTGAAGGCGTCAAAAAAGCCCAAGAAGGCATGCTCGAATTGCTGCTCGCCAACCATCCGCTCGATTGCCCAGTCTGCGACAAAGGCGGCGAGTGCCCGTTGCAAGACCAAGCGTTTAGTCATGGCCCAGGCGAGAGCCGCTTTGTTGAAGAGAAGCGGCACTACGAAAAGCCAATCGCCATTAGTGAAAACGTGTATCTCGATCGCGAACGTTGCATCTTGTGCGATCGTTGCACGCGCTTTGCCGACGAAGTTGCTGGCGACGCATTGATTTCGTTTACGAGTCGTGGCAACAACACACAAGTAATGACGTTTCCCGACGAGCCGTTTAGCTCGTACTTCTCGGGCAACACGGTGCAAATTTGCCCAGTTGGTGCGCTCACTGCAAAGCCTTACCGTTTTAAGGCTCGCCCGTGGGACATCGAGCATGTTGAGAGCACTTGCACAACATGTTCGGTTGGTTGTCGCACAGTTGTGCAAAGCAGTCGCGACGAGTTGGTTCGCTATCAGGGTGTCGACAGCCAGCCAGTCAACTGGGGATGGTTGTGCGACAAGGGTCGCTTCAATTTTGAATCAATCAATTCAAAGGATCGCCTGACGACTCCATTAATTAAAGATGCGAGCGGCAACTTGAGCGCAACAAGTTGGTCAGTCGCTATCGATTCGGCCGCGCGCATGGTGCGCACGGCACTCTTGTCAAGCCCACAGTCTGTTGCCATTATTGGTGGCGCACGTGGCACCAACGAAGATGCATTTGCGTGGGCGCAACTTGCCAACGCACTGGGTGTCGACTCACGCGACTCACAACTTGCAGACGGACTTCCACCACAAGTGTTCTCGTTGCCGCAAGCAACCATTGCCGACATCGACACAGCCAAGACCATTATCTTGCTCGCCCCAGACTTAAAAGAAGAGTTGCCAGTGTTGTACCTACGTGTGCGCCGTGCGGCTGAGAAGCGCACTGGTCGTGTGGTTGAAGTGTCGCCACGCGCAACAGGATTAGCGGGCAAGGCATGGAAGAAAGTTCATGTCGAGCCTGGCAAGACAGCAGCAGCATTGCGCGCACTTTCTACTGATGCAGCCTTTACGGCACAGCTTGCAAGTGGTTCCGTAGTCGTCATCGTTGGCCGCATGAACTTGGCCGAATCCGAAGAATCTGTGGTGTACGCGCTTGCCGAAGTACTGCATATGGCACCGCACGCCACGGTGCTTCCGGTGTTGCGTCGAGCCAATGTTCGTGGCGCGATCACTGCAGGACTCACACCTCGCAATGGCGGCAAGTCAACCGCCGAGATTCTTGAAGCAGCCGCAGCAGGCAAGATCGAATGTTTGGTTTTGCTCGGAGCCGATCCACTCTCCGATGTTCCTGATGCCGACTTGGCTCGCCGTGGCATTTCTGGTGCGCGCAACATCATTGCGATCGACACCTTTATTACGCAGTCGTCGGCGCTTGCCGACATTGTGTTGCCAGCAGCTGCTTATGGCGAAAAAGAGGGCACCACTACCAATATCGAAGGTCGCATTAGCAATGTTGCACAGTCGATCACGCCAGTTGGCACTTCGCGCCCAGATTGGATGATTGCAGTTGAGTTAGGCGCAGCAACTTCACATGATTTGGGTTTTGCTTCTTATAACGAAGTGCATGCCGCGATGATTTCGGGAGTAAGTGAGTTTGCATCTGCTGTTGATACTCACGCAGTGGAGCACGACGGAGTGATCGTCGCGCATCCAACTCCAATAACACTCACACGCGCCGACGGTGCAAGCATTGAGCGCAATTCATACGACTATCGCGCTGTTGTGTCGCGCAAGTTGTACGACAATGCAATCGGCACCGCCAAGAGCCCATCGCTTGCAACACTCGGCGTAGCCTCAGCAATAATTGTCAATCCGCTTGACGTTCCGCGCATTGGTGCGCAAGTAGGTGAGTCGGTACGCGTCACTTCGCCGCGCGGCACAATCGTTATGCCGTTGCAAGAGTCTGTCGACGTGTTGCGCGGCACCGCATGGTTGCCAATCAATTTGGGCGGTTCCGATGTGCGCGAATTGTTAGACGTCACCAAGGACGTCATTGATCTCAAAATTGAGAAGATGTCGTGAACAACATGTTTGCAATTGACCCGATGCTCAACGGCGAATTGCTCTGGACACCGCTCGTTATTGTGCTCCTCAAAGTGCTTGCTGTGTTTGTGACAGGCCTTGTGGCAACGATGCTGATGGTGTGGTTCGAGCGCAAAGTGATCTCTGGAATGCAAAACCGCATCGGCCCAAACAAGGCCGGCCCTTTCGGATTGCTGCAAACACTTGCCGACGGCATCAAGTTGTTTTTTAAAGAAGACTTGATTCCTGAACGTTCAGATCGCTTTGTATTTAAGCTCGCTCCGTTCCTGTCGTTCGTTCCAGCATTCTTGTCGTTTGCAATTATTCCGCTCGGCGGTGACTTCCGAGATGGCAACAACGGCATGGTCACATGGTTTGGTCATACAACTCGCGTGCAACTTGCCGACCCTCCAGTTGGCGTGTTGTTTGCGCTCGCAATCTCGGCCATTGCGGTCTACGGCATCATGTTGGCTGGCTGGTCAAGCGGCTCAAAGTATCCACTCTTGGGTTCGGTGCGTGCGTCGGCGCAGATGGTGAGTTACGAAGCAGCGCTTGGTCTTTCGCTTGGCACAGTTTTCTTGGTGACTGGCACGCTGTCAACGAGCGGCATTGTTGCGGCTCAAAGCTCGATCGGCAACTGGAACGTTGTTGCTACAGGTGTCGTGCCGTTCGTAATCTTCCTCATCGCGGCAACTGCCGAACTCAATCGCCCTCCATTCGACTTGGTGGAAGCCGAGCAGGAATTGGTTGGTGGTTTCAATACCGAGTATTCGAGCATCCGATTTGCGTTGTTCTATCTTGCAGAGTTCATGAATACCGTGACCATGAGCGCCCTCATCGTCACGCTGTTTTTTGGTGGCCCACAGCCCATCTCGTTCGGCGGCATTGTTCTGGATATTCCGCTTGTTCCAAATGGCCTTGAGGGCACTATTTGGCTGTTTGCCAAGGTGCTCGTGTTTCTTTATATATATGTTTGGCTGCGAGCCACGTTGCCGCGCTTTCGCTACGACCAGTTGATGGACTTGGGCTGGAAAGTGTTGATCCCTGCATCACTTGGTTGGTTTATGTTGATCGCAGCACAGCGCCTTGGTCGTGACCAGGGTTGGAACACATTCGTTGTTACTGGAGTTTCGGTAGCAGTTCTCGGAGCCAGCTATGCGCTGTTGCAAGCGGCATTCAAAGTCAGTGCCAAGCAACGCGAAGCCGAGGGGTCGATGTTCTAATGGGTTACTTCGGAGGCTTCCTTGTTACCGCTCGTCAGCGCGGTAAGAAAAATCAGGTGACCACCCAATATTCGGGTGGTCGTGTACGTCGCAAGTCGATGAACAAGTCGAAGAGTGGTGAGTCAAGTAAGCGCGCGCAAGTGATGGACGCAAAGATCGACAAGCCAGACCGCATGCATGGTCGTCACGTTCTCAACCGTTACGAAGACGGCATGGAAAAGTGCATCGGTTGCGAGTTGTGTGCGGCAGTGTGCCCAGCAAAGTGCATTCATGTGCGCGGTGCCGACAATGATCCAGACAATCCAACATCGCCAGGTGAGCGCTTTGGCTGGATCTACGAAATCAACTACCTGCGTTGCATTCACTGCGACTTGTGTGTCGAGGCGTGCCCAACAGAAGCAATCACCGAATCTAAGTTGTTCGAGTTCTCGTTCACCAATCGTCAAGATGCGATTTATACCAAGGACGAATTGTTGGTAGGCGATGATGGTCAACCACAGCACATGCCGTGGGAAGACTGGCGTCCGGGCGAAGATCAAAACACATCGGGTTGGATGCGTGCAACTGCGTCGTCGGGTGATGCAACTTTTAGTGGTGTAGTTGGCTGGAGCGGCGAGCTCGGTTATGGAGTTCGCGCCCCAGAAGTGAACAGCGACTAATGGAACTGTTCGTTTTTGTCTGTGCCACAGCAATGATCATTGTTGGTGCGCTTGGCGTGGTGTTGCGTAAGCACCCTGTGCACGCAGCGCTCAGCTTGGTTCTCACATTGTTCGGAATCGCAGTGTTATTTGTAGCCCAACACGCCGAGTTCTTGGCTGCAGTGCAAGTAATTGTGTATGCAGGTGCCATCGTGGTGCTGTTCTTGTTCGTGATCATGTTGCTCGGTGTTGACCAAGTTGAAAACCTGAAGACCGAGCCGCTTGCTGGTCAGCGCTGGGTTGCCGGTTTGGTTGGTGTGTGTCTCCTCGGTTTACTTGGTGCCGCTATTTACACCGGCGCCGATTCTGTCATTTCGCGTGGTGAGGGCATTGCGAGCAATGTCGCTGGTGACAATCCAGATGCCAATATCCAGCAATTAGCTTCGTCCATCTTTTCCGACTACGTGATGGCCTTTGAAGTGACATCGATCTTGTTGGTCGTTGCCGTTGTTGGCACCGTGCTGTTGTCGCGTCGCCGCACGGCGGGCAAGTCATGAACGCACTCGTCGTTGTTCCAACCACAACCTGGTATTTGCTGCTTTCTGCAGTGCTCTTCACAATTGGCACGGTCGGTGTGTTGGTACGTCGCAACCCACTTGTCATGTTTATGTGCATCGAGTTGATGCTGAACGCTGTCAACCTTACGTTCGTGACACTTGGTCGTCGTCTGAATGACATCGATGGTCAAGCCATCGTGTTCTTTGTGCTTGTTGTAGCAGCAGCAGAAGTAGTGGTTGGCCTCGGCATCATCGTTGCGATCATGCGCCGACGCAGTGGCATCACGGTTGACGACCTTGCAGAGTTGAAGGGCTAAGCCGTGACTGGTTTCTTCATCGATCATCTCTGGCTCGTACCTGTATTGCCGTTGTTTGGCGCACTTGTCATCATGATTCTCGGTCGCCGCCTAGGTGAGCCGAAGGCTGGCTGGCTTGCATCGTTCATGACCATCGGATCGTTCCTCATTACCGTCGCGGTGTTTTTCAATCTGCTTTCGCGCCCGGCTGAAGAGCGCCACCAAGTAGTGACCATGTTTGAGTGGTTGCCAGTTGGTTCATTGCAAGTCGACATGGCGTTGTTGGCTGACCCGTTGTCAATCACGATGGCGCTATTTATTACTGGTATTGGTTCGCTCATTCATCTGTATGCCATTGGCTACATGCACGGCGATCCAAAGTTTTCGAAGTTTTTCTTATACCTCAACTTGTTTGTGTTCTCAATGCTCATGTTGGTACTGGGCGAAAACTTGCTCGTTACATTCCTCGGGTGGGAGGGCGTT
>JAQCJO010000002.1 GCA_027592925.1 Actinomycetota bacterium
CACCAACAACAACGATCGAGTCACCAATCTTTCCCCACGCTTGCATAAATTCTTTTGATTTCGCGTCTTCGATGTTGAGCAAGAACATCACTTCATAACGCAACTCACTGACATCTACTTCGCCACTGGTTGAAGCTCGATGCGACACCGCTTCAAGTTGCTCTTGACTCGGACCACTTGCCTCACTTGGTTCTGGCAACGGCTCGCCGTCAACAACATGCAGTGCGGCATCCATCAACAACATAAAACCTGCGCCACCCGCGTCAACCACACCAGCGTCTTTCAGTACCGGTAATTGTTCTGGTGTATTTGCAAGTGCCTTACGTCCTGCTGCACGAGCGACATGCAACATTGCTGCAAGCGTTGCGCCATCAGAAGCAGCACGCTGAGCAGCGTCTGCGGTTTCGCGCACAACGGTCAGGATCGTTCCTTCAATTGGCTTGAGCACTGCTTCGTACGATGCAACGCTTGCAGCTTTGAGTGCTGCAGCAACCTTTGTGGCGCTGCCAGGAGTTGCAGTGCGCAACGTAGTAACTAGCCCGCGCAAAATTTGGCTCAAGATCACACCGCTATTGCCTCGCGCACCCATCAGTGATCCATGGCTGATGGCCTCGCATGTTGGTTCGAGTGCGTGGTCTGCACCCTCTAGTTCGGTAACCACAGCATCGAGAGTGCGAGACATATTGGTTCCCGTGTCGCCATCGGGCACTGGGTACACGTTGAGCAAGTTGATGCCCGCGGCATGACGCTTCATGGTGTCACGGAAGGTGATCACTGTGTCGCGCAGGGCCTCGGCCCCAAAGACCTCTAAAACGGACATTGACAAATCGTACAGATTTGCAGCAGAAAAGACCGAGACAGCGTCTTTTAGGCTTGCTGATAGGGCACAATCTCACCCTCTGATGACCTTCATCACATCGAGCAATACTTGCCCTTCGGATTTAATCCACTGGGTAAACGGCTGGTAAATTTAGACGGCTCGTGTAGCAAACCCTGGAGGCTCAAGATGCAAGGTGTGATCAAGGCATACGACCCAGCAAGTGGCGATGGCGTCATTATGTGCGACAGCGACTTGGCCGATTACGAACTTGCTCCCGGTGCACTTGATGGTTCAATTTTCCGAATGCTTCGCCAAGGTCAGCGCGTGTTATTTGAAGTTGATGGCGGCGGTCGTGCTACGAAGTTGCGCCTTGGATCAGAGCGCGACATGGAGACACCAGCACATTGAGCGGCAAATCAAACAACGTTGCACTCAAAAAATGGGTTGCCGAGTGGGTCGAGATCTTGCAACCCGACGACGTGTATTGGTGCGACGGTAGTCAAAAAGAATACGACGACTTGTGTGAAGATCTCGTTCTTGCTGGCACATTTACCAAACTTGACGAAGACAAGCGACCTAACTCGTATTGGGCACACTCAGACCCTGCCGACGTTGCGCGTGTAGAAGACCGAACATTTATTTGCTCGACCAACAAAGTTGATGCAGGACCAAACAACAACTGGCGCGAACCATCAGAGATGCGCGCAGAGTTGAAAGCGTTATATGCCGGCGCAATGCGCGGACGCATGATGTACGTCGTTCCGTTCTCGATGGGTCCACTCGGTTCACCCATTGCACACATCGGCGTACAACTCACCGACAGCGCATACGTGGCAGTGAGCATGCGCATCATGACGCGCATGGGCCAAGGTGCACTTGATGCACTTGGCAACAACAGTTGGGTTCCTTGCTTGCATTCTGTTGGTGCGCCTCTTGAAGCCGGTCAAAAAGATTCTGCGTGGCCGTGCAACCCAGACAACAAATACATCGCGCACTTCCCCGACACTCGCGAAATCTGGAGCTATGGCTCTGGTTACGGCGGCAACGCATTGTTAGGCAAGAAGTGCTTCGCACTGCGTATCGCAAGTGTGATGGCACGCGACGACGGCTGGCTGGCCGAGCACATGCTCATTCTCAAACTCACCAACCCGCTAGGCGCACACAAATACATCGCTGCAGCGTTTCCTTCGGCATGCGGAAAAACCAATCTTGCAATGCTCGTTCCAACCATTCCAGGTTGGAAGGCCGAGACCATTGGTGACGACATTTGCTGGATGAAGTTTGGTCCCGATGGCCAGTTGTATGCAATCAATCCGGAAGCCGGATTCTTTGGCGTTGCGCCAGGAACTGGCTACGACACCAATGCCAATGCAATGCACACACTGTGGGGCAACAGCATTTACACAAACACCGCGCTTACGCCAGATGGCGACGTGTGGTGGGAAGGCATGACAGAAGAAAAACCTGCACGCGTAACAGACTGGCGCAACCAACCTTGGACACCAGAGTCCGAAACACCTGCTGCGCATCCGAACGCACGATTTACTGCACCTGCTTCGCAATGTCCGTCCATAGCACCAGAGTGGCAAGACCCAGCGGGCGTACCCATCTCAGCAATTTTGTTCGGCGGTCGCCGCCGCACAACGGTTCCACTTGTCACTCAAGCATTCGACTGGAACCACGGTGTGTTCTTAGGTTCGATCATGGCTTCTGAAACAACAGCAGCAGCCGGTGGAACAGTTGGAAAATTACGCTTTGACCCAATGGCGATGCTTCCATTCTGTGGCTACAACATGGCCGATTACTTCAAGCATTGGCTCTCAATCGGCACAAAAACTGAAGCAAGCAAGTTGCCCCAAATCTTTTTTGTCAATTGGTTCCGTCGTGATGAAGATGGTCGCTTCATGTGGCCTGGCTACGGAGAAAACAGTCGCGTGCTCAAGTGGGTCTTCGAGCGCACCGACGGTCAGGTTGAAGCAGACAAAACCGCAATTGGCTTCTTGCCAGCACCTGGCACACTCGACATCAACGGTCTCAATGTGAGTGAAGCCGACATGCAGGTTTTGCTCAGTGTTGACAATGACGGATGGCGTGAAGCGGTGCCTCAAATTCGCGAGCACTATGCAGCGTTTGGCGATCGTTTGCCACAGCAACTTGGCGCGTCGCTCGACTCGCTCGAGGCCGCCCTCGCCTAGCTACAAAATTTTTAGGCGGCTTAGCCGACGAGCATTGCGCGAATTGACAGGCCCATCAGAAATAGGCCACCAAATCCGTACAACAAATAGACACGGCTCTTCAGTTGCGCGCGGTATGAATAAATAATTGCAATCGCGATAATCGCAACAAAACCATAAAACGCGTGGAACTGCATAAACTCAAGTTTGTCTCGATTGACCATGATGACGCCAAGAACTACTTGAATAAAAATGCTGAACTGAGTGAACGCAGTAAACCACCACAGGGCGCGACTGCGCAATGCGACAACTTTGTGTGCGCTCAAGGCCCAAATGCCTGCGAGCGCATTGCCAATAATCACAACCCACGCCCAATTCGTGTGCAGGTTGGCGAGAGTAGATGCATCCATGACTCTTTGAATCTATCGGATCAAGGTGTCAGCCTCGTGGCCGCCCTGCACGAGTGAAAGATTTCCAGTTGCATCACGTTCAAAAACCGTGACCGAACAATTATCGAGACTGCGAATCACGAGCCGATCGTCACCAAGCACGCCTCCGATCACTGCGTTGATTGCAATGAAGTGACTAAAGATCACCGTGTCGGTCTGAATGCCACGAACAAAATCGTTGATGCAATCGCGATATGCAACGTAGTCAGTACCAAGTTCGCTCCACGTGCCTTGCATTGCTTGGCGCAGCCACACAATGCGGTCGCTCATTGCGACGCCTTTAGGCGAAGGTACTTCTGAAACCTCTGCACACACCTGCGGCACCACATTCCACATTTGTGCCAATGGTGCTGCAGTTTGTTGACAGCGCAAGAGAGGACTCGTGATTAAGTTGCCGAGTTGGAGTGACTGCAATTGATCGGCTGCTTCCCGAGCCTGTGCTAGCCCCAGTTCATCCAAACCTGGATCGAGTGCTGTGTCCCAGCCCGCCGACGCTCGACCATGTCGAACCATATATATACGGCTTAAACGAGTCATTAATCGAAAAGCCAGGCGTCGCGCGGAGGACCGCTCTCGCCGACTTTGATAAACCACTCGTGACCAAACGTCATCTGAAAAATTTCTGGGCTCATATTGCCAAGAAAACTTGTATCAGTGAGTTGGCTTGCATGACAGGCAATTGCCTGGCGCTTGAGGTCTGAATACTCTCTCACATCAACGCGGTGCGAAATCACGCTTGCTGGCTCACCCATCGGGTTGCCGTCGTCAGCTGGACCATCCGGATTGAAGTCGTCTGGAGCAGCACCATCTGGCAATTGCGCAGCATGTTCTTTTGCCATTTCGTAGACCATTCGAAAATGATCTCGATTCATTGTCGTTTCAAAAACATTTTTGGTGCCAGCAATCGCTGCAGCACGATGCCCCACTTTGTGCACCTGAATGTGATCGGGGTGTCCGTAATTGCCGTGCCAGTCATACACGGTTACGACATCGGCGTGTTCTTCGATCAACACGTCGGCAAGTCGCTGTGCTGCCTCTTCTACATCGGCTGCAACAAATGCTCCTGGCAAACTATTTTGCTCCCACCCAGACATTCCAGAGTCGCAATATCCGAGCCACACGAGTCGATGAATGCCGAGCACGTCGCACGATGCCTGAGTTTCGCGCTTGCGGCGATCCATCAACGTCTCTCCTGGCGCAAGGTCGTCAGGAATTTGCCCGTGATCACCATTAGTGGCAACAACGAGTACGACCCGGTGTCCCTCTGCAGATGCGCGGGCGAGCGAGCCACCCATGATCAAACTCTCGTCATCTGGATGGGCGTGAAACGCGATGACTGTGCTCATTGTTTTTTACTATCGACCACAGCACCACTTGCAATCAATGCCGTGATGCGGTCTGCATCAAAACCCCAGTCGGCCAATACTGCACGTGAATGTTGGCCAGCATGAGCAGGTGCACTCGGTTTTGCAGCTGCAGTACGCGAAAAACGCGGTGCCGGTGCTGGCTGTGTAACACCATCAACTTCAATAAATGTTTGGCGAGCGACGTTGTGCGGATGCTTTGCTGCTTCGCTCATCGTGAGTACGGGAGCAAAGCACACATCGGTACCTTCCATAATCTTGCACCACTGCGTCCTGGACTTTGTGCGCATCACTTCAGCAAGTTTTACTTTGAGTGCTGGCCACTGTGATGCATCCATTTGTTTTGCAAATGCTGGATCATCAACGAGCCCGGTCTTTTCAAGCAGTAGCGCATAAAACTGTGGCTCAAGACTGCCAATCGAAACATACTTGCCGTCGTTGCATTCAAATACATCATAAAAATGTGCTCCAGTGTCAAGCAGGTTTGTGCCTGGCTTGTTTTCATCAAACATTCCGATGTTCTTCATTGCCCAAAACATGCTCATCAACACCGCAGACCCATCGACCATTGCGGTGTCGACCACCTGACCTTTGCCACTCTTTTGAGCTTCGAGTAACGCGCAGACGACTCCGTATGCCAAAAACATTCCGCCACCACCAAAGTCGCCAACCATGTTTAATGGTGGCACTGGTGCCTCGCCAGCACGAGAAAAATGCGCGAGAGCGCCCGCAAGCGAGATGTAATTGATGTCGTGACCGGCAGATGCCGCGTATGACCCATCTTGGCCCCAACCGGTCATGCGCCCAAACACAAGCTTTGGGTTGCGCGCAACACAAACATCTGGCCCAATTCCAAGTCGCTCCATTACTCCCGGGCGAAATCCTTCGATCAATGCATCGGCGTGCTCCACTAATGACAACAACGTTTCAACACCATCTGGGTTCTTGAGATCAATGGCAATATTGCGTCGACCACGCAACAACACATCCCAGTGCGCGCCGTCTGGCGCCTGACCACGCACCGATTGAGCGCGCTCAACACGAATAACTTCAGCGCCCATGTCGGCCAGCATCATTGCTGCAAAAGGCCCTGGCCCAATCCCTGCAATCTCAATAATCCGGTAGCCCGACAATGGGCCACTCGATTTTGTCGACTGGGATTGATTCGCCATATGGTCAAAGACTACTTAGGCAACGACTTGAGCAACGTGCTCCAAGATTGCACCTGTCAATATTGGCCACAATGGTTGCGGCAGATCATGTCCCATGTCGTCGATGAGTAGGAGTTTTGATCCTGGGATCAACTCCGCAGTGCGCTCGCTGCCACTTTGCACTATCAATTGATCGTCAGTGCCGTGAATGACCAGCGTTGGACATGAAATTGTTGCTACCTGCTCATGGCGTCTACCCGATCCGTACACGGCTGCGAGTTGACGTGGTGCACCTTCTGGATAAAAAGCACGGTCATAACTTGCTGCTGCCGCAGCATACGAAAGTTCGTCGCTGCGATATTTCTTTGACTGCCATACTTGCCACTGAATAGATGACGCAATGTAATCTTCGCGACTTGTTGTTGGCAGTGGGTCAGCAAAAATAACCATTGCGGCATCCATTGATGGTTGACCAACATCGGGGTCACCTGGCTGAGACGAAATTGAAGTGAGCGTCATTGTTCGTTGCCGATGCTCATATGCCACAACCTGGGCGATCATTCCGCCAAGCGACATTCCGATCACATGTGCACGCTCAATGTTTAAGTGGTCGAGCACGCCAACTGCATCGGTGGCCATGTCAGACAGCGAATACGGAATTGGTGGAATCGGCTGATCAGTCATTGCAGCCATAATGATCGGACCCGTATCGACAACGACACCATCTAAATGCGTCGATAATCCACAATCGCGATTGTCAAAAATGATTACAAAATAGCCAGCATCGGCAAGTTCCTGACAAAAAGCTTGGGGCCACACAATCATTTGTGCCGTGTAGCCCATGATCATCAAAATGGCCGGATTGCTGGGTGAACCAAATGTGGCGTACTCGATTTCGATTAAGCGGTCATCAGATGAGCGAACGGTTGTATTTGGCACTCTGCCATTCTCGCCCAAACCCGTAGTTCTCACAACTTCACCGAATAATGTCGGGTATGTATGAATGCGTTTGCTGAGATCGTTGCTCGCTCGCCAGGTCGTGTCAACTTGATTGGAGACCACACCGACTACACCGGTGGAATGGTCTTGCCTATGGCAATCGACAGATACACAACCATCACCGCGAAACCACTTGATGCAGCAATACTTCTCAATAGCGCAGACCAACCCGCGGAACTCAACTGCACACTTCCCATAGTTGATCCAGCATCGACCGTGCCCGCATGGGGTCGATACGTCACAGGAGTTGCTGCTCAGATGAATGTAAAGCGCGGTTTTTCTGGGTCGGTGTCAACAACGCTCCCGCTGGGTGGCGGATTGTCGTCAAGTGCGGCGCTCGAACTCAGCACTGCACTCATGCTGTGTCTAGTCAACGAACTTCCCACTCTCACATCGCTCGAAATGGCGCAACTCTGTCGCCGCGCAGAGCACTTGGCAACTGGTGTTCCCTGCGGAATCATGGATCAACTTACTTGTGCCTCAGGAGTAGCCGGAAGCGCTCTCTTGATTGATTGTCATTCGTTGCAGGTCAGCCCAATCGAAATTCCGCACGATGTAAATATATACGTGCAATTTGTTGCGCATCGGCAACTTGCATCGAGTGCGTATTCGGATCGCGTTGCACAATGTGCTCAAGCAGAGCAACACATTGGTCCGTTGCGTTTGGCCGAAGTAGGCAACGTGCGCAACATTGCTGATGATGTATTGCGACGACGCGCCCTACACGTGGTGAGCGAAAATGATCGTGTTCGCAGAGCAACCGTGGCGCTTGCACTGCAAGATCTGACAACATTTGGTCAGTTGATGAACGAAAGTCATCAAAGCTTGCGTGACAATTTTGAGGTTTCAACACAACAAATGGATGAGGCCGTTCGTAACGCGCAGCAAACCCCTGGCGTGTTTGGTGCACGCATGACAGGTGGCGGCTTTGGCGGTTGCATCGTGATCGCTGCCGACTCAACTACAAACATAGACAACCTTAAAGGCGCGATGCTGGTCAAACCTGTTGGTGGCGCAGAAATTATCTAACTAGCGTTGTGCATGGCACGCTGAATAAAACTTTGCACCTGCTCGGGGTCACGAACATTGTCAAACACTTGCATTCCCTCTTCCCCACCCGACTCAATCATCAAGTCGCCAGCACCGATCATTCGCTCAAAAATTGACTGATAAAAATTGATGTTGTTTACTCGATACAACGGAATCTCAATGCCAGTTCGGGCAATCACTCCTGCTCGAAAAATAACACGCTGGTTGGTGAGCACGAAGTGTGTCCGACTCCATGTCAGTGCAACTTTTGCCAACCACAGAACTGTGAGTAGGAGTGTGGCCAACGTCAGCCACAGAGCGGATGTCTCGATCAATTTTCGGGCACTACCTGCTGCTACCTCGGCGATGTCGTGACTCTTGATCCACGCAACAAAACTGACAACGATTGCAAGACTTGGCTTGACAAATGTCCACCAATGCGGATGCAAGTCCAAAATTACATGCTCGTCATCATTGAGATATTTCGTCGAAAACGCCATGAATGCATCGTAATGTGCAGCGTGTTACACGGAACGCCTAAAGTCTCTCCATGCTTACAGACGACTTACTGCGTGGGCTCGACGCCCAACAGCACGAAGCAGTGGTAACTCCACCATCGTCCATTGTTGTGCACGCTGGTGCAGGTTCAGGAAAAACACGTGTACTTACCCACCGCATTGCTTACCGAGTGGCTAGCGGTACAGCGAACCCCGAAAACATTTTGGCCATCACATTTACTCGCGAAGCCGCAGGCGAAATGCGCAAGCGCCTCACCCATCTTGGAGTTGACCGCACTCACGGCGCAGGACCAACAGTAGGCACATTTCACGCCGTTGCACTTTCGCTCCTCCGTCAACGTCTGATTGATTTGGGTCAGCCAGTGCCAAACATTGTGCACAACCGAACCGCGCTGGCAACCGCTGCCGCCGGCACTCACCGCATGGCTAGCCGACCACGAGAGATACTTGCCGAAATTGATTGGGCCCATGCACGCATGATCGCTCCCGCCGATTACGCACAAATGGTCAAGCGTCTGCAGCGCACGCCACCTACTGCCGCACCAGAAATCGCCGAGATTTATAAACAGTACGAACAACTCAAAGTAAAACGCCAAATTGTCGACTTGGACGATTTACTCTCACGCGTGATTGCCGACATGCGTGCAGACACTGGCTATGCAGAGGCAGTCCGTTTTCGATTCAAACACTTGTTTGTTGACGAAGCCCAAGACATGAACCCACTGCAGTATGCGCTGTTCGAAGAAATCCGTGGCGGTCGCCCAGACGTATTTGTCGTTGGCGACCCGCTGCAGGCAATCTACGGATGGAACGGCGCTGACCGAATGTTGTTCGACACTCTTCCCGATGCACTCGGGCACACAACGGTGCTCGGCCTTCCAAACAACTATCGCTGCTCGCCGCACATTGTGCATGCTGCGCGCCACGTTGCGCTACAAACAGGCGAAGCATTCGAGATTGCAGCAGTGCGCGAAGACGGTCCGCACATTCGTATCGCTGGTTTTGATGACGAGCAGGAAGAAGCCGACGGCATCGCGTCGTTACTGTGGCAATATGCGCCGACAGCCGGCGCGCATCCATGGCAATCGTGTGCAGTTCTCGTGCGCACCAACACTCAACTCGTAGCCATTTCCAAAGCGCTCACTCGCGCTGGGATTCCTATTGGATCAACTCGCCAGCCACCCGAGATCACTGCCGCCATTGCGCTTGCAGCACAATCAACAAGCCGACATGGCCTGACCACATGGGCCGCAGACATCTTTAATGAGTCGATCGACGAAGCCGAACGCACCGTTGCTGAAATGGTGCGACAGTTTGTACAGCAAGACACAATCGGCACTGTTGATGGCCGTGCATTCAGCGCATGGGTTGCAGCAAATGCCACCGTTGCCCATCCCAACGCCGGAGTAGACCTGCTCTCGATGCACGGCGCAAAGGGCCGCGAGTGGGATTGTGTGGTGATTGCTGGTGCCGAAGTTGGCCTCCTGCCACACGGATCCGCAACATCGACCGATCAAAAACGTGAAGAAGTACGACTCGCCTATGTTGCAATCACACGCGCTGCCCACCAACTGTTTGTCACGTATGCACGTAAGCGAAACACCCGCAATACCGGCATCAGTCCTCTCTTACAAAACATGCCGACATCACTTGACATGCCCGGTGCGCCAATGCCAACCTTCTCACGCGTTGCACGTCGGGCCTCTAATGATCCAGATTTGTTAGACGACTTAACTACCTGGCGCCGACATCTCGCGCGATCCTTGTTTCAACAACCAACCGGTATCTGCAGCGACGAAGAACTGAAGAAGCTTGCAAGTGCGCAACCAGTAGACCGCGAGATGACTATTGACGACTTGGCTGCCGTGATGGGAAAAAGTATGGCACAGCGCATTGCGCCAGCAGTACTACCGCTTTTTGAGCGTCACGCGTCGCGCAACTGAGTCAGACGCTCAAAAATCTCTGGTCGCATCGACACAAAAATTCCCATTGCCTCGGCACACAGCGTCTCGCCGTGAAACAACGATCCGGTGGTGATGATCTTGCGCTTTTCGGTTGACGCAACATATGCGCGAAACTCGAGTGGCTTATGTAGCGGCGTCGGTGCGCGGTAATCGATTGTCAGGTTGACTGTCATGCCCGGATTGCCCGTGGTCGACTGAGCGACACCACACACTTCGTCAAAATATGCAGCAATCACTCCACCGTGCACACACCCTGGTGGCCCTTCATACGCCGACCCAAATGTGACTCTGCCAACGACATTGACGCGACCATTTTTATCGGTTGACGTGGTGATCGTCATTGGCATCGCAATCGGGTTTACGGCACCAATGATTGGGCTGCGATCAAGAAAGCTCGCACCTTCCACTGAGACGATCTCTTCTATTTCATTGCGAATCACCTGTGCTCGTTCGGCACGAATCTTTTCATCAGTCGTCATTGGTGTTTGACGGACATGGAAACCTGCAAAGTTATTTGGCGTGTTATTCGACATGTCGGCTGATCTACAACTCCATCACGACAGGAGCATGATCGCTTGGCTTTTCGCCTTTGCGAGCGTTGCGGTCGACCACGGTCATTTTGGTGCGCTCGGCAACCGAATCGCTCACTAAAAGTAAATCGATTCTCATTCCATGATTTTTATGAAACCCACCATCGCGATAATCCCACCATGAAAACAACTTTGGTTCAGGATGTTGATCGCGATAAATATCGGTGAGCCCCCACGCACAGAGATCGCTTAAAACTTCGCGCTCTGGTGCGCTCACATGTGTCGCACCAATAAGCGCTTGCGGATCCCACACATCTATGTCGTCGGGCGCGATGTTGAAGTCGCCTGTCACGATCACATCATCCGCCGGCTTGGCGATTTTGGCGACGTGTTGTTTCAGTTGCTTCATCCAGCGCAGTTTGTATTGATAGTGATCATGCTCGAGCTCTCGGCCGTTTGGCACATAAACACATACAACAGTGATACCTCCACACTCGGCACTAATGATCCGTGCTTCACCATCTGGTTCGCCAACCGCAAAGTTATTGATCACATTGTCGAGGCCAACTTTTGACAAAATAGCCACACCGTTCCATTGACCTTGACCAAAATGCGCGGACTCGTAACCCATTTCATGAAACACAAGCGATGGGAAAACCGCGTCCTTCATCTTGGTTTCTTGAATGCACAAAACATCCGGCTTGTTTTCCTCGACCCACTGCTGCACCCGAGGCAACCTGGCTTTTAGAGAATTGACATTCCATGTAGCGATCAGCACCGCCACAAACTACTACGCGACACTTATTTTTTCTTGGCGGGAGCCTTGCGTGTTTGCACAGGTGTGGCGCGTTTCTTTTGTTTCTTCGCCCGTTTGGTCGGCGCGGCTGGAGCCGATGCAACCGTGGCCGCAGACTTCTTGACTTCCGTCACGAGCCCAACAATGCCCACATCAATGCTGCGTCGCGAAGCAGTAAAGCTCGACACGACGAGTGAAACTTGTTGACCGATCTTGACGAATTCGCGCGCGCTACGAGGTGGCGGGTTAGACATCAATCGAAGTGGCAGATAACCAAGCACATTGCCAATGCGCACGTACACACCGTGTGCAGAGTACGTCTCAACCGTTCCTTTAACTTTGCTTCCAATTTTATATTTTTCGACGAACTCCAAAAACGGCGTGAGCTCGTTGACCGCAGTTGTTGGCTTGGTGCGTGCACTTGCTGCAGGCGCCGCTACTGCGGATGTTGTTGCTACTTTTGTCTTGGCAGCAAGTTTGATATTTGGAGGCGGTGTGCGCGGAATCGGCATCGGTCTGTTGGCTTCACGACTTGCTTTCTTGACAGACTTTGCAGCCGACGGACGCACTGGCAAGCGATCAATAAATACCCAGCCAACAAGTGGCACCGGTTTGCCACCCATTAATCGACCACCATCAAACAGCCAAGGGTGCCCTGAATGAAATTCTTGGTAACTGTCGTTGGAAACAACTGTTGCACCAATCTTTTTGGCAATGGTCAGCACAAACCCGTCACCACGCCCGACAGCACCTGCAGGTGGCGAAACGAGTTCGTTGTTGTCGATCGCGTCATTAAATTCGGCAACTTCGCGCTTGTCGATGCGATGGCCAAACGTGGCATCCACAACCACCGTCACTTTGGTGTCGGGGTATTCGTTCATAAACGACAGCACGGCTTCGTGTAACTGCTTGAGGCTGGGCGATGTGCGGCCCTCGGTCGCCAAATTTGACCCGTCTACCACCACATGCTTTGGTCCGCGATTTGCCACTAGGTAAGTCAACCAGTGAGCCGAGTGCACCGCAGGGATGCCCCAGCCCTTACTATCTATGCGTGCTGAGAGCTGTATTTTTCGATTTTGGGGGCGTCATCCTGTCCAGCCCCTTTGACGCTTTCAATCACTATGAACGCGAGCGCAGCCTGCCACTCAATTTCATCCGCTCGGTCAACTCGGTCAATCACCACGAAAATGCATGGGCCAGGCTCGAGCGAAGTGATATCTCTCCTGCCCAATTTGACGACATTTTTGCTCTCGAAAGCGAGGCGCTCGGTCACCGTATATCTGGAGCCGAAATTCTTGCGCTGTTACACGGCGAGTTGCGACCAGACATGGTGCACGCTCTCGATGTCATCAAAGCATCCGGACTCATTCTCGCCTGCCTTACCAACAATGTGCTGACGCAACAGGTTGTGGCAACCGACCCTATTGAGCGCGCACGCCAACAAGAATTGCAGACAGTGCTTGCACGGTTTGATGCCGTCATCGAGTCGAGCAAAGTTGGGGTGCGAAAACCAGAACCACGCTTTTATGAGATCGCATGCGAAACAGTTGGTGTGCAACCCAGCGAATGTGTTTTTCTCGACGACTTGGGTATCAACCTCAAGCCTGCTGCACAAATGGGCATGATCACGATCAAGGTTGCAACAAGTGAGCAAGCCCTCACTGAGCTGTCACAGATTTTGGGCCTATCGCTTCAGTAAATCACTCGTGCTCATGGGCGTAGTGCTCTGCCAGCATGTCGCCACCAAAGTCATTGGCAAGGTCGCGCCACACGGTATGAATATGGTTTGTGCCACGTTGGGTGTTGTCGTATTCAACAAAAAGGCGGGTTCCCTGCACCCGATAATAATGTGGCTCGCCCTGTTCGGTACCACCTGCCCACAAAAACGACAAGTCATTAATATTGTCACCTGCCAATTTGTGCCATTCCCTATCGGCAACATCGTCACTCACCCGATTGATGTACACCTTGAGCAATTGTCGCAAGTCGTTGCGCTGTGACTCTGACATATTGAGGGCAGATAAACCTTTGGGCTTAAGTGAAAACGAGAGCGACCGCAAATGTTGTTCGGTGATGGACAACTCAATATCGGCCGTTTTTTGCATCGCCACAATTGATTTTCCCAGTGCGCCATCAAACTCTTTTCGCCACACCTGTGGCAGCGGTAATGCAGTGTCGCCCTCCACCAGCCTGCTGCGGTTGGCTCCCACCAAATCGGTGGGCGGCACAGCACTCACCGTTGCAATTGTGCGTTGATCAATGGTGAGGGTGCGAATAAATTCACGCGCTAAGTCTTCCGCTGCACCGAGTGGTCGTAATAAATGTGGACCCAGCAACCTTGAGTTTGCAGGATCAGCACCAAAAAAACAGGGAGTCGTTGAAACAACCACGCCGTCAACAAGTGCAAAGTGCAGCGAAATATGATGACCACCAAATCGCCACGACCATCTACCTTCACGAGAGGGTGTGCCAAAAATGGAAATCCAATACAACAGTGGGTCACGGCCACGCTCCCGTTCAAAGCCAGAGACAAAACCCTCAAGTCGGTCAAGCACATTTTCAATACTCATGATTGTTGTAGCTGTGACATACCCTCCCTCTGACAGCGCAGATGCAAGTAATTTGTGCACGAGTCGGTGCTGACTCGAGGTCATGTCGGCGAGTGCAAGTCCACCGTGATCAGTGGGAGTGTAAAACCACTTTGTTCGCTCTTGGGTATTGGCTATTTGGAAGAGACAACTGTTTTGTTGGTGCGCATCTAAACACGAGACCAGCGACTGCGCAGCCTCAACCATTTGCAGTGTCATCGTTGCCCCTAGTTGCCCGGTGAATGCAGGCCAAAAATTACTTCGGGATCTTGGGGATCCCACGTATTTAAAAACTGTGACTTGGCTCCCACCCTACGTGTTCGTGCAAGCAAGTTTTGGGCAAGTGCGAGTTGAGAATCTTGATACGCCTCAAGTGCAAGCGGTACCGAATCATATTTTTCAAGTGACTCGGCGAGCGCCCAACCGTCAGCGGCAGCCTTAGCGGTTCCTGCTGCAGCATGCGGGCGGACCACCATGGCAGCATCACCGAGAAGGCAGATGCGACCAAATGCCATACGACTTATCTCGACATCATAGATCACTTGCACAAAAGGCTCGGCGGTTGCCTGCACGATATCGCTCAACACTGTAGGCAAGTTTGCCTGTGCCATTGCCTTCATGCTCGCAACATTAGATTCCGTGACCAAACCGAGTGGGACCGAGACCTCCCGTAACAAACCATTTTTGTCAGTCAACAGCGTGGTCAATTCTTGACCCACTTCATAATTGCAGTACCACACAAAATTTATTAATCGATCTCCTTCAGTTACGCGACCATCGTGATCTGGAATTGGGTATACCAAAATATGTGAATGTGGATAAACGAAATAGGTAATTGCATCACTCAACTGCTGGCACACAGAAGCAGGCAAGGTGGACTCTCTCACCATGCCACGCCACGCTACATACCCCGCATAAACCGATTTGCTAGATGGTATAAGTGTGTTGCGCGCCATTGAACCAATACCATCTGCAGCAACCAACAATTGAGACTCGACCGAATGACCGTTGACAAAATTGAGCGAAACCGAATCAGGTGTTTGGCTGAAATTTTTCATCTCAAAATCAAGGTGGTAATTGGATGTACCAAAATGATCCAGCGTTGATGCGTACACAGTGTTCCACGAACTAAACAAATAGTTGTGCGATTCATCGTGCACCACATTGCCCAGTGCGTCTAAATATCGGATGTGGCTCGTGGGTACCGAGATTTTGGCAAGATCAATTCCTGCACGTTCATGCAGATAGCGGTACGTGGCGGGCAAGAAACCAATTCCTGCACCCCGCTGTTCGAGGCGCACTGGTGAGCGCTCAAACACCGCCACCTCGTGACCCGCATCGCGCAACAAACATGCAGCAGTGAGTCCGCCCAACGACCCTCCCACAATCGAAATATTCATTGCCTTCACCCTAAAACATTGGGGTACAGGCTTGAGTTGTTGGGCTTTAATCTCCCAATTACAGGTTCATGGATCCAATTTTCTACACTTTCGATAGTTGGTGTAACAAACAAAACAAGGGGGAATTGTGGGATTTAAGTTGGCGAAGTTTCGAGATGTGGCAAACGGTACTCAGGCTGGGCAATTCGCAATTGGAGAGCGCACCACAGTGAACTCGATCTCAGATCTCGATCCGAAATACAAAATGCTCATGGATCAACCTTTTGCATGCGTGATGGCAGTGATGGGCTCGGACGGTCGTCCAAACTTGACCACCATGTGGTTTGACTACGAAGGCGACAAGGTCTTGATCAACGTTGCTGCTCAACGGACCAAGACAAAATGGATTCGTAAAACGCCAACAATCACCATCTTGATTCTGAATCCAGGAAATATGTATCACTGGATGAGTTTGAAGGTAACCGTCGAGCGAGAAGTTTCGGAGGACGATGCCAAAGAAGGTGCTTGGGTAACCGAACACGTCAACCGCATCTGGAAAAAGTACGTCGGTCAGGGTGAAGAATACGGGCTACGAGATCCTTCTATTGATGAGCGCCGCGTATTGTTCGAGTGCCGGGTAGACAGCATTGCCACCTTTGGAGATCCCGGCTGAGCACGTCACCTACCAAGGGGCAAAAGTTTGCTCCATCAGATCTGCAACCTCTTGATCATGGATCGCCTTTGATCCAGTTGCAGGACTACCCGACTCAACACGGGCAACGTGGCGCCAGTCGTAACCCTCATTCTTGAGCGGCCAAACCAAGTGATCAACAAATCTCCAAGCACCCATGTTTTCTGGCTCTTCTTGCAACCACAACAACTCTTTAGCGTTGGGATACTGCTTCAACACTTCGTGTACGCCATTGATTGGAAACGGATACAACTGTTCAATCCGAACCACTGCAACATTTGCTGCGCGCTTATCCCGTTCGGTCATTGCGTCCCACGCCACTTTGCCCGTGCACAGCATAACACGTGTCACTTTCGACTTATCAATACCGGACGGATCGTCCAAGATCTCTTCAAAACTGCCCGTTGTTAATTGATCAATCATTGATCGACTTTGCTTCATGCGCAATGGTTGCTTCGGTGTCATCGCCACAAGCGGTTTGCGCACTTCTCGCAAAACTTGTCGACGCAGCATGTGAAAGTACTGTGCGGCCGTGGTTGGGCAACACACCTGAATGTTGTCTTCGGCACACTGCTGCAAGAAGCGCTCAAGACGCGCCGACGAATGCTCTGGGCCTTGGCCCTCGAATCCGTGTGGAAGCAGCATCACCAAACTGTTCTGTTGACCCCACTTATCTTCTGCCGCAACGATGTATTGGTCAATCACTACTTGAGCGCCGTTGACAAAGTCGCCAAACTGCGCTTCCCACATGACAAGCGCGTTGGTATTTCCATGCGCGTACCCGTACTCAAAACCAAGTGCTGCATACTCGCTCAACAGCGAGTCGTACACCCAAAAACGCGCTTTGGCATTTGGCAACGTGTTGAGCGGCACCCAACGTGTTTCGTTGTTGTTGTCAATGAGCGTTGAGTGACGCTGACTAAACGTGCCCCGGCGCGAGTCTTCGCCCACCAACCGAACAGGAATGCCCTGCACGACGAGCGAGCCAATTGCAAGAGCCTCGCCAGTAGCCCAGTCAACATCGTGTTGCGTCGCATAGTGTTTGGCACGCAATTCAAACTGCTTGACCAACTTTGGATGCGGAGCAAAACCTTGCGGGTACTCGGTGAGGTGATGGAAAATACCGTCCAGCACTGTGCGTCCAACGCCAGTTGCAACATGGGGCACCACACCAATTGGTTCTGGTGGTCGTGGAACCCGAATTGGTTCCGGTGCTGCTGCACGTGCTGCATCTAATGCGCTTTGCAACTTGGTCTGATAATCGGCAAGCGCCTGCTCGGCTTCATCAAGCGTGATATCGCCACGCTTCACAAGAGTTTCTACGTACAACTTGCGCACACTGCGACGTTCTGCGATTGCTTTGTACATCAATGGCTGTGTATAGCTCGGGTCGTCGCCTTCGTTGTGGCCGTGGCGGCGGTAACACACCAAATCGATCACAACATCTTTGTGAAACTTCTGACGATATTCAAAAGCAAGTTTTGCTACTCGCACACATGCTTCTGGGTCATCACCATTGACATGGAAAATTGGGGCTTGCACCGTTTTAGCGACATCGCTTGGATACTGCGAAGATCGCGCATACTGCGGTGAAGTGGTAAAGCCGATTTGGTTGTTGACAATGAGATGCACTGTGCCACCAACTCGGTAGCCACTGGTGTCGCTCATTGCTAAACACTCGGCAACAACACCCTGACCAGCAAACGCCGCGTCTCCGTGAATAAGCAGTGGCAACACGCTGTAAGCAAGCGGTGGATCGATGCGATCTTGAGCGGCACGGACCATTCCAAGCACGATCGAGTCGACCGTTTCGAGATGGCTTGGGTTTGCAGACAACTCGAGCGGCAGAGTTGCACCCGATGGAGACACGAAAGTGCCGGTTGCACCGAGGTGATATTTGACGTCGCCAGAACCTTGCACGGACGAAGGATCGATGTAGTCCTCAAACTCGTCGAACAACTCTTGATAGCTCTTGCCAATCACGTTGGTCAACACATTGAGACGACCACGATGCATCATGCCGATCACTGCTCCATCCAGTTTTGCATCGGCAGCGCCCGACAAAATTGCATCAAGAATTGGAATTGCAGATTCTGCACCTTCCAAACCAAACCGCTTGGCACCTACGTACTTCGTTGCCAAAAATCGCTCGAGTGACTCTGCTGCATTAAGTCGCTCAAGAACTCTGCGCTTATCGACCTTGGTGTGACCGCGAATTTCGCCTTCCATCCGCTCCTGAATCCACCGTTGCTCCTCGGTGTTCTGAATGTGCATGTACTCGACGCCGATAGTGCGGCAGTATGCATCACGCAATACACCCAACAAATCTCCAAGTGTCGACTTGCGCACGCCACCAACTCCACCTGTTAAAAATTCGCGATCCAGATCCCAAATTGTTAGGCCATACGTTGCAGGGTCGAGTTCGCGCGGCATTACTGGTTCTTGCCAACGCAATGGATCAAGGTCTGCAATTAAGTGTCCGCGCACGCGGTGCACACGAATGAGGGTCGCTATCTGCATTTGCTTGTCGAGCATCGCGTCTTCACTGTCGATGAGATGTGAATCTTGATGCCATTCAACAGATTGATATGGTACGCCGAGACTACGGAATACATCGGTGTAAAAGTTGTGTTCACCGATCAGCAATTCGTGTAAGTACTTGAGGAACATGCCGCTCTCGGCGCCTTGGATGATGCGATGGTCGTATGTGCTCGTGACGGTGACAACTTTTGAAATACCAAGTCGCACGATGGTGCGTTCGTCCGAACCCTGAAACTCTGCTGGATAATCAATTGAGCCAACACCCACGATGACACCCTGACCAGGCATGAGTCGTGGCACCGACTGCACGGTGCCAATTGTGCCTGGGTTAGTAAGGCTGACGTTCGCTCCTGCGTAATCATCGGCCGTCAATTTGTTGGCGCGAACTTTGCGAATGATGTCGTCATATGCAAACAAAAAACCAGCAAAGTCAAGCGTGTCGGCATGGCGAAGCACTGGCACTACTAACGAACGCTGACCATTGCCCTTGTCGACATCGACAGCAAGACCGATGTTGACGTGCGAGCGCTTTTGCAATTGAGCTTTACCATCCGCATCGACTGCAAATGAATTCTTCATGTTTGGCACTGAGTCGGCAATTGCCCGCACAACCGCGTAACCAATGAGATGCGTGAAACTGACTTTGCCCTGCCCTGTGCGCCCGCGATAGTTATTGATGACCTTGCGGTTCACCTCAAGCAACTTGGCTGGCACATTGCGAAAACTCGTTGCAGTTGGTACCAACAAACTGCGCTCCATATTGGTTGCAATTGCGGCGGGCACTCCGCGCAATGGCTCTGGTGCGGGGTCGGCCAAAATTTCGACAGGTGCGAGCGTGCGCGGTGCTGGTGGCTCTACCCCAAGCGATGTTGCGACTGCTTTGGCAGGTTTAGCTATTTGTCCGTCTACATCTTCTGGTGGCAACAACAATGGTCGCAATATTTCGGCTGTATTGTCGACCCGGGGAGCACCTGCTGGACGAAAATCGCTAAAAAACTCTTGCCACGTTGCGCCCACAGACGCTGGGTCATTGCGGTATTGCTCAAACATCTCTTCGACAAGCCAAGAGTTGGCGCCAAATTCCTCGGGGTGAGAGCCTTCACGCATCGACTTCATTCTACTCGCAGACGCTTGTACGACATGGAGCTACACCGTGTGACCAAGTACCCCCTGATCCCACGAACGACTTACTCAATGCATGATCTCTGTACGGTTACGCTCAAGTCATGACACGATTTACACGAAGTTCACTTGGACTTATTTCTGCCCTGACTGCGGTCGGCCTTCTTGGCGCCTGCTCAAGTTCGTCATCTTCACCAGCACAAACATTGCCCGCGTCGATTGACCTTGAGGTCCGTGCGGTCTCGGGACTGAAGTTTGATCAGACAAATTATTCTGCTGCAGCCGGAGAAATTTCAGTTGGCTATGTCAACGAGGACAGCATCCGACACAACATTGTAGTGGTGCAGGATGAGACAATGATTTCTGGCTTCGAGCTACAAGTAAATAAAAATGGAGACATTGACAGCGGGTCAGTAACCCTGGAGGCTGGAACCTACTTGTTATTGTGCACGGTGCCCGGCCATCAAAGTATGAAGGCCGAGCTCACCGTCAGCTAGAAAACTTATCTTCCGAGCAATACTTCGGAAAGAATCCACAGCACAAGGAACAACACGCCGGAACTGATCAATGCGTTCTTATGGCTCTCGAACATCCAAAGCATCTTGTTGCCTGCCTTGATGCCGCCGAATATGCCAATCGCGTTGAGCTGAATCAATGCGGTGATCACGAGTGCAACAATGAAAAACAATTGTGCATTGCTGCTGGATGCATCGCCAAAGGCACTGTTATAAAAGTGGGCAGACCCAACCATGAAAAACAACATACTGACCGAGAAGATCACGTTTGCGCGTGAGGCCAACAGGGCTTTGCGTCCAGCAGTTGGAGCATCGGCATTTGCTTCGCCGCCACCCAACACATTGACCACATTTGCCAAGACGACTTTTTGGTTTTTCCAAATAATCATCCAGACATTGGCGGCCATCAGAGTGGCGATGACCATGCCTACCGAGATAGCAACATCGTGACCATTGCCGGCGGCAGAATCGTTGAGGAAATTGACCCAATAACCCTTTTGACCTGTGATCAAAAGACCAGTCGCGAGAGTTGCGAGTGCGGCGTAACGAAACCACCACAGGGCGCGACGTGCGATCTTGTCAATCGTGATATTGCGAGCCTTGCCCTCATCGCCGTACGCAGCCAAACCTGGTACCTGCACCAAGTTGAAGTAGTACAGCAAACCGATCCAAGCGATGCCGACGAGAATGTGCAGCCAACGGAAGCCCATGTTGTAGAGATAGTCCTGCGATAAAAGTTCCATGTTCAATAATCCCCTTTGAGGTGTGTCTGTAAACGGAAATACTCTCCTCCGCTTGTTTTCTAAACTAGCACTGCCCCACAGTCCAGTGTTGCCACTAGTTTGTAGGCGTCATGGCTGCTGAATTTATATACACCTGTTACAAACTGGCCCGGTTTTATCCCCCAGATCGCACGGTGCTCGAGGACATTTCGCTGTCTTTTTACCCTGGTGCAAAGATCGGCGTCATCGGATCAAACGGCAGCGGCAAGTCGAGCCTGCTGCGGATCATGGCCGGCACCGATGACGGCTACACGGGCGAAGCACGACTCACCCCAGGTTTTAGCGTTGGGATTCTCGAACAAGAACCAAAACTTGATCCAGCCAAAGATGTGCTTGGCAATGTGATGGATGGCGTTGCACCAATTCGCGACTTGCTCACACGCTACGAAGAAGTGACTGCAATGTGGGGCGAGCCAGATGCCGACTTTGACAAGGTCGGCGCACTGCAGGCCGACTTAGAAGCAAAAATTCAGGCAGCCGATGCATGGGCTCTCGAGCGCAATGTTGAGATTGCAATGGATGCACTGCGGTGCCCACCCAATGATGCCGATGTGACCAAACTTTCTGGTGGAGAACGACGGCGAGTCGCGCTTTGCCGTTTGTTGCTGAGCCGCCCAGACTTGCTGCTCTTAGACGAACCAACCAACCACTTGGACGCGGAAAGCGTTGACTGGCTCGAGCGCTTCTTGCAGGAATATCCAGGCACTGTTGTGGCCATCACCCACGACCGCTACTTCCTCGACAACGTGGCCAAATGGATCTTGGAATTAGACCGCGGACGCGGCATTCCATTTTCCGGCAACTACACCGGTTGGCTTGAGCAAAAACAAGAGCGTCTTGGTCGCGAAGAAAAATCTAACGACGCACGCAAGCGCACATTGCAACGCGAACTCGAGTGGGTTCGCATGTCATCAAAGGCTCGCCAGTCAAAAGGTAAAGCACGTCTTTCCGCATATGACAAGTTGCATGCCGAGGCTCAGGCTGCCGACTCTGGCCCGGACAGACTCGAGATCGCAATTCCTGCAGGTCCACGCCTGGGTGGCACTGTCATCGAAGTGAAAGATCTGAGCAAAGGTTTTGGCGATCGCCTGTTGATTGAGAGTCTTTCGTTCTCACTTCCACCTGCCGGCATCGTTGGCATCATCGGACCAAACGGTGCGGGTAAAACAACACTGTTTAACATGTTGAGCGGTCAAGAGGCCCCAGACTCTGGCACCATCACTATTGGCGACACCGTGCAGATGAGCTATGTCGATCAAAGCCGCGACACGCTCAACGCAGACGCATCGGTGTATGAAGAGATCACTGACTCGGCCGAAACACTCAAAGTTGGTGGACGCGAGATTCACGGACGCGCATATGTTGCGAGTTTTAACTTCAAGGGCTCTGACCAACAAAAGCGCGTTGGCGACTTGTCGGGTGGCGAGCGCAATCGCGTGCACTTGGCAAAAATGCTCAAGAAGGCTGGCAACCTACTGTTGCTCGACGAACCTACTAACGATCTGGACGTTGACACTCTGCGCGCGCTCGAAACATCGCTTGAGGCATTCCCCGGTTGCGTTGTGGTGATCTCCCACGATCGCTGGTTTCTCGACCGCATTGCAACACACGTCTTGGCATTTGAGGGCGACAGCCAAGTGCGTTGGTTCGAAGGCAACTTCACCGACTACGAGGCATGGCGCAAAAAAGAGTTGGGCGGTCTAGCCGATCAACCTCGGCGCATTAAGTACAAGCCGCTTTCGCGATAACGCAATACGATACAAACAGTATGAACACAGCCCTGAAGCGCATCCGCATCGTGTGTGCTGCTGTCTTCGTAGCGGGTATTGGCGGCATCATCGCCACGAGCATTGTCTCTAATAACAACGGGGGCATCATCACTATTGGTCTTGTCACTTCTATCGCTGCAGTCGTGCTCCTCACCGCATCCACTATCGCAACCAACAAGCGCATCGATGCTTTTGACGAAGTGGCAGCCGAACAACTCGAGCGCCAAGTTGCCGCACTCGTTACATCTGGAGCAAACGAAGATGCAGTACGTGAAGCAATTCGTGCAGCGATCGATCTTGGGCGCAGTATTTCGTGAAGTTCGACGATCACGAACTTGCACATTATTTAGCAGAAGAAACGGGCAAACGCCTGCTTGCGGTGCGCGAACGCCTGTACAACGACGGTGCATCTACGTGGTTGGCCAAAGATGTTGGTGATGCTGCTGCACAACGGTTTTTAGATGAAGCTTTTGCCGAGCACCGACCAGATGACGCAATTCTTTCCGAAGAGGCAGCCGACGATTCCGATCGATTAACCGCAGATCGTGTGTGGATCATTGACCCACTCGATGGCACACAGGAATATTCGGAGTTTGAGCGAGCAGATTGGGCCGTGCACATCGCACTGTGGGAGCGCAAAGATGCAAGTGGTGCTCCATCTAATGAAGGCATGCTTACAGCAGGTGCAGTTGCGCTTCCCGCTTTCGGCATGGTGCTCTCGACAGGTACACCGCCTCTAACACCACCTCGACATGAAGGCAAGCCCCGACTTGTTGTCTCACGAAATCGCGCTACCGATGCTGCAATCATCGTGGCCCAAGCCCTCGATTGCGAAGTTGCACGTCTTGGTTCGGCCGGCGCAAAGGCAATGGCTGTGGTGCTTGGAGAAACTGACATTTATGTGCACGAGGGTGGCATGCACCAGTGGGACTCTGCTGCGCCAATGGTTGTTGCCCAAGCAGCAGGACTTTTTACAAGCCGCATCGATGGAACTCCGCTTATCTACAACTCGCGTGACACTTGGCTCCCCGACTTCATCGTCTGCCAACAATATTTGGCACAACAAGTTGTAGACGCGCTTCGCGCGGGCAGAATTGTGTGGTGACTTTTACTTCCGACACCGACTGGGGCGCGTTTGACCAAGACCCACCCTGGGTTCTGCAACTCGACAACATCAAGTGGCAAAAAACAGCAGTTGCTTTGCGCGCAGCCGCTCAGCGCGAAGTGCCAGTGCTCACGAAACCAACCAAGATTCCGCCTGTCGCCAGATTGATCACTGTTGTGTTTGTTCTCAGCAAGGCTTTGTTGCCTTGGTTTATCAAGAAAAAGCGAAAGAAGTTTGACACCCCTGAAGCATCACGCGCATTTATTTCTTTGCGCATGCGTAAGGCCGTTGAGGAACTTGGCTCTACCTACATCAAGCTTGGTCAGATCATTTCAAGCGGTGAAGGATTGTTCCCAGTCGAACTCGTCAACGAATTTAAACTTTGTCGCGATCAAGTTCCACCATTTTCATTTGAAGAGGCACAGCGTGTAGTCGAACAAGATCTTGGAGCCCGCCTCACCGATGTTTTCAGCACATTTGCAACCACCCCACTCGCCGCTGCATCAATTGCTCAGGTTCACTTGGCCACGTTGATCACCGGTGAGGAAGTAGTTGTCAAAGTACAAAGACCAACCGTTTCGGCACTCGTGCGTAAAGATTTGCGAGTCATGGCGTGGCTTGCTCCCCACATGATCGGACGCATCAAGATCAGTGCACTTGCTAACCCACCTGCATTGGTAGAACTTTTTGCTGAGACGATTGTCGAAGAACTCGACTTTCGCATCGAAGCCGACAACATGCTTGATGTTGCCAAGATGCTGCACGAGTTGCATCAAGACGGATACATCGTGCCGCGTCCACATCCGAGCCTCGTCGCTCGGCGTGTGCTCGTGATGCAACGTCTTGAAGGATTCAAGTTTGATGACGTGATTGGTATGCAGGATGCGGGTATTGACACGGTAAAAGTCATCCGCACAGGAATGATCGCATTTATGGAAGGCGCGATGATTCATGGCGTCTTCCACGGTGACTTGCACGGTGGCAATTTGTTTGTAATGAAAGATGGCCGCACTGCGTTACTTGACTTCGGCATCGTCGGTCGCCTCACCGGCTCACGTCGCATGGCATTTTTGCGACTCATGCTCAATGCAACAACCAACAATGTTGTTGGACAGATTGAGGCATTGCGCGACTTGGGTGCTCTGCCCCTCGACACCGACATTCAGGCTGTGATCAAAGATCTCAATCTGGATCAGCCAGTTGTCGACCCAACCACACTGTCTGGTGAAGAACTCGTCAACGAAGTGCAACGAATTGTCAAAGCGATGATGGGCTACGGCGCACGCATGCCAAAAGAACTCATGTTGTATGTGAAAAACATGGTGTTTCTGGATGGCGCAATTGCACGCTTGGCACCCGACCTCGACATCATCCAAGAGGTCACTGCAATCTCGATGCTGTTTGCAGAGCGCCACGGCGAGCGCCTTGGACGCGAACTCGGCATCGATCATTTGGCTGTCGAAATCAATATGGACAGCATTAAGGCAGGTCTTGGCGTCGAGACTTCGGTCGACACATTGACATACCGAGATTTGCAAGCGCGTCGCAACTTGATCCAAAAGAGAATGCGCGAACACGTCGGTCGTTGATCTAGTTTCTACACGCATGAGACTTGTAGTTGCCCGCTGCAGCGTCGTGTACGAGGGCCGGCTCGATGCATCGCTCCCTGAAGCGAACCGACTGTTGATGCGCAAAGCCGATGGATGCATCGCGATTCATGCTGATGGCGGCGCATACAAACCACTCAACTGGATGAATGCGCCAAACACTGTTGTTGAGCACGACGACAAGTGGGTTGTCACTAATCCAAAAGGTGAAACATTGACCATCTATCTACATGAAGTGTTTAGCGACTCGTCACACGAATTAGGCGAAGACCCTGGCCTCACCAAAGACGGAGTCGAAGCACACCTGCAAGAGCTACTTGCTGACCTCCCCGAGTCGATCGAGCCTGGGCTGACGCTCATTCGCCGCGAATACCCAACGGCGGTTGGCCCTGTTGATTTATTGTGCCGTGACGCATCAGGTCAAACAGTTGCAGTCGAGATCAAGCGCCGTGGCGAGATTGATGGTGTCGAACAGCTCACTCGCTACATCGACTGCCTGCATGCCGATACGTCACTCGGAAACATTCGTGGCATCTTTGTCGCTCAATCAATCAAGCCTCAGGCTCGTGTACTTGCCGAAAGCCGCGGCATGGGTTGGTGTGAGGTCGACTACGACGAATTGCGTGGCAAGCGAACCGACGAGCTGCGACTTTTTTAATTCATTGAGGCGAAGTCGGGTTATTTATTCGGTTGTGGTTGTGGCCACGATCCGTCTCTGCCGTCCATGCCGGCATTGAGACGAGCCTTGATCATCAGTTCTTCAACAATTGGGCCAAGCATTGCAGCATCGTCAACTGGTTCGTGAGTTGGGCCGCGATGCCATCCTTCGGCAATTGCCAACACTCGACCACTCGCTTCAAACACACGACCCGTGATTGCCTTTGATTCTTCTGAAGCAAGCCACGTCACAATCGGTGCAATCCAACGAGGCGAACCGAGTTCGCGTTCTTCGTCAGTTGGAGGAGTTGGCGAAAGATTTTCGGTCATGCGCGTGAGCGCAACCGGTGCAACTGCGTTGACTGTGACGCCGTAGCGAGCAAGTTCGAGCGACGCAATAGTTGTAAACGCAGCGATACCGGCTTTTGCGGCTCCGTAGTTTGTTTGACCAACGTTGCCATAAATACCCGACACCGACGAAGTGTTGATGATGCGACCATCAACTGGTTTTCCAGCCTTGCTTTGATCACGCCAATATGCAGCGGCAAAACGCGATGGTGCAAACGTGCCCTTGAGGTGCACTTTGATGACCGCGTCCCATTCTTCTTCCGACATGTTGGCCATCATGCGGTCGCGCAAGATTCCAGCGTTATTAACAACCGCATGAAGATCGCCAAACGTGTCGACTGCTGTCTGGATCAGACGCTCTGCGCCAGCCCAAGATGAAATGTCGTCGCCATTGGCAACAGCACGACCACCCATGGCCTCAATCTCATTGACAACACTTTGTGCTGGCGAAATATCGCCAGCCGAGCCATCAACACCGCCGCCCAAGTCGTTAACAACGACCAGTGCGCCGTGCTTGGCAAGACTCAAAGCATGTTCGCGACCAATACCTCGTCCCGAACCAGTGACAACAACTACTCGACCTTCACATAAGCGGCTCATGGGCAACGACTCTAGTCTGAATACCGTGTCTTTTACCAAGTCGAACAACAGTGCTACCGATTTCGCGTGCGATGTTCTTGTTGTCGGAGCAGGGCCAAGCGGTATTGCTGCGGCGCTCACATTACGTGCCAACAATTTCGACGTAATAGTTATTGATAAGGCGTTTTTTCCGCGCGACAAGTGTTGCGGTGATGGTTTAACCACTGGTGCTCTTCGCATTTTGGACGAACTTGGTTTTGATCCCCAAACTGTGCCCAATTGGACAGTGTGCAGCGACGTATGGTTGCGCTCACCGAGTGGTACCGAAATGCAGTTTTCACTTCCCACACGCGGCCAGTTTGCCGCAATCGCACCACGAATTGAACTTGACAATGCCCTGGTGCAGTTAGCCCGTTCACAAGGTATTCAAGTGCTCGAGGGCCACGAATTTGTTTCCGTTCGCGAACAAACCACAGATCAGATCACGATCAATATCAGCAGTGATGATAATAGTGATAAAAATGAAACTATCCGATCAAAATTTTTGATTGCGTCGGATGGTATGTGGTCGCCAGTGCGCAAATCACTCGGCATGTCAACACCCGGGTACCTCGGCGAATGGCACGCGTTTCGTCAATACGCCAACAACGTGACAGGCTCTGCAAAAGACCGCTTGCATGTGTGGTTTGAAAAAGACTTGTTGCCTGGCTATGCGTGGTCGTTTCCGCTGCAAGATGGTCGTGTCAACATCGGATTCGGAATCTTGCGTGGTGGCAAGTACTCGGTGCAACAAATGAAAGACCTCTGGCCAAATTTATTGGCTCGCAAACATATTGCTGGTGCACTTGGCTCAGGCGTCGTCATGGAAGATCGACACACTGCATGGCCTATTCCTGCACGCGTCACGTCCGCTCCGCTTTCAAGTGGCCGCGTGCTGTTTATTGGTGACGCCGCATGTGTCACCGACTCACTCACCGGTGAAGGTATCGGCCAGGCACTGCTTTCTGGACAACTGAGTGCGCGGGCAATTATCGCAGGCATCAGCCGCGAAGCATCGGTCACTCGAAATAAGTATGAGCAACTTGTCAAGCAGAACTTCTTTGCAGATCACCGGATGTCAGCAACTCTTGGAACAATTTTAAAATCGTCTCTCGGTGCTCGAGCAGCACTACGTGTTGCCAACCTCACTCCATGGACGAGGGCAAACTTTGTGCGCTGGATGTTTGAAGATGAGCCACGGGCTGCCGTTTTCACTCCGTCTCGATGGCATCGCAATTTTTTGCGTCGTGACGGCGCTTATGTAACTCAAGATCAAACCAAGTAAGTTGGAACGCATGCGTACCCGACTGACCGAACTTCTCGACATCGAATTCCCCGTCATGCTTGCAGGTATGGGCGGTGTGAGTTACCACCAACTCGTTGCAGCAGTTTCGGAGGCTGGTGGTCTTGGCACATTGGGTGCGAGCACCATGCAAGATGGCGAATTGGCTCGTGAAATTGAAGGTGTAAAAAATCTGACCCAAAAACCATTTGGTGTCGATTTGCTGACCGCGCTTCCACACACACTCGAACGCGACGTTGACCTGATTATCAAAAGTGGAGCCCGTGTTTTTGTTGCAGGCCTCGGAGTACCACGTGACATCATTGAACGACTGCACAGCCACGGCGTAATCGTCGGATCAATGTGCGGAAAAGTTCGCCACGCAGTTGCTGCTGTTGAAAGTGGTTGTGACTTTGTGGTTGCTCAAGGCACCGAAGCTGGTGGCCACACAGGCACTGTTGCAACGATCGCGCTCGTTCCTCAGGTGGTTGACGCAGTCGGCAAAAAAGTTGTGGTAGTTGCCGCAGGTGGTTTATACGACGGCCGCGGTCTCGCTGCATCATTAGCCCTTGGTGCCGACGGGGTGTGGATCGGCACACGCTTTATTGCAACGCCAGAAGCTCGCGCAGTGGACGGCTACAAAGAAAAACTTCTTACCACGGGCGAAGACGGCACTGTCATCACGCGCAGTTACACAGGCAAGACTTGTCGTGTCGTGCGCAATGAGTGGACAAACGATTTCGATACGCACGCCGAGACGCTCCTGCCATTTCCACAACAAGCGATCGCTTCAATGAAGGCAGGAGTCAATCACTTGGGTTACCCAGTTGGCACAAAAGTCGACGTTGAGCGCGAGTTCATGCCGGCCGGGCAAGGCGTTGGCGCAATTAACGAACTTGTTGCTGCAGGAGACTTGGTGCGCAGCATGGTACGTGAAGCGCAAGAAACACTTGAACGTCTTACTCGCTAACAAAGATGTTCGCAGGCTGTTTGTAGCCGACAACATCTCGATTATTGGCGACTACTTCAGCTATGTCGCACTTGCTGGCATGGTCAAGGAAGTAACAGACTCCAATTTTCTCGTTGCTCTCGTCTACGTGGCTTTCACACTTCCCTCTTTCTTTACAACACCTTTTGGTGGACCAACAGTTGACAAGTTTGATCGCAAAAAAATCATCGTTTTTATTTCTCTTGCCCAGGCATTGTGTGCAGTTGGGTTCTTGTTCGCTTCAAACTCACGAATCTGGATTGCGTTTGCTGCCCAAATCGGTATCACTTGTCTTTCGTCGTTCATCATGCCGGCGTTTGGCGCCGCGCTTCCCAACCTGACGCGCAGCGATGACGAGTTGCGCCAAGCCAATGCGTTGTTTGGCTCGAGTTGGGGCGCGATGGTCTTCATCGGTGCTGCTGCTGGTGGATTCTTTTCTCAAGCCTTTGGTCGCACAGCAACATTCACTGCCGACATTGCCACATTTCTCGTCTGTGCCGGCCTTGTCTCATTGATCAAGACCCCGATGCAACAGCAACGCACAACCGAACATCGATCACGAATGCGCCCATTTGCCGACATGAAAGAAGCAATCCATTACGCCAAAAGTGATCACACGATTCTTGCGCTCCTCTCGTCAAAAACCATGTTTGCATTTGGTGCAGGAACGGTCAGCCAACTTTCTGTGCTCGCTATCGACGTATTCAATAAGGGCGACGGCGGCAGCGGCATGCTTCTTGCAGCGCGCGGCTTCGGAGCATCAATTGGCCCGTTTCTCATCATGCGCTTTGTGCGCAACAACATGCCTCGCCTGCTCAAGGTCTGCGGCACGGCGGGCATTGCGTACGCAGTCCTCTACGTTGCAACAGCAGCGAGCCCAAATATTTGGATTGCATGTTTGTGCGTGATGGGTGCGCACTTGGGTGGTGGCGCGCAGTGGACACTGTCAACCTACGGTCTACAAGTACGTGTACCCGACCACATTCTTGGCCGAGTGCTTGCAGGCGATATGGCTATAGCGATCTTGGTGATGGGCACAAGTAGTTTTGCGGCCGGAATTCTCGGCGAGTTACTTCCGATTCGCATTGCAATCGCCGTTATCGGTGCGACTTCTGGAGTAACAGCAATTGTATTTCTACTTGCAACAATGGGGATCAGAAAGCGTCTGCGCAGCGAGATGCAGCAGCAATCAGACTCGACGCGCGCGTATCTGTAAAGAGATACGAACCCATTCGGTTCATCACGTAGCTAAACGCAAAATTTCGCACAGGGTCTCCAAAGCTGATTGAGCCACCAGCACCCGAGTGACCAAATGATTGTGGTCCGCTCAGTGGCATCAATGCAGTTGGCGTCATGTACCCCATACCAAAATTTGTCTGACGCATCAGACACAGATCAATCTCATCAGGTCGAGTAATTGGCGCACTTGCGCGTTGCATCATTGCTTCCGAAATCAACCGGACCTTACCGTTTGCTCCGTCTACTTCGCCGATTGTTGCGGCATACATGCGTGCGAGCGAAGGTGCATTACTGATGCCATTGGCAGCAGGAATTTCGGCGGCGTGCATATCGCGTCGATTGAATCCACCTTTCACGATAAATGCCCCATTGAGCGTGAGGGCTTTTCCGAGCGCGGTGTCTGGACCAAACGGAACAACCGGTGCAGGCTGCCTATCGATTTGGATTTCAGGCCAAACTTTTGTCCAACCATTTTTCAGTGGTGAGACTCGATGCTCGTGTTGCTCAGGCAAGCCAACATAAATTTCAATGCCCAGTGGGTTGGCAATTTCTTCTTCAATAAAGCGACCAATGTTGCGACCATCCACCCTGCGCACAAGTTCTCCTGCCAACCAGCCAAACGTGATGGCGTGATAGCCGTGGGTTGATCCGACAGGAAAAATTGGCGCTGTATCGGCAAGGCGTTGCGTGATCGTGTTCCAGTCCAAAGCGTCTTCAAATGCAATGGTTCCATCGATCGTGTACAACCCGGCTTGATGCGAGAGCATTTGCGCCACCGTGATCTTCTCTTTGCCTTTGGCGGCAAACTCTGGCCAATACAACGCCACTGGTTCGTCGTAACTCAAGAGTCCTCGCTCGACACAAATGGCTACCGCTGTTGCAACAACACCTTTTGTGGTGCTGAACACAAGTTGCAACGTGTCGCGTGCGTACGGAATCGTCGCGGAGTTCTCAAAAAATCCACCAATTAAGTCAACTACTGGTTGACCATGGTGAATTATGCATAGGCCGGCCCCGATGTCTTCTTTGGTTTCGATATTCGTCACAAATTGATCGTGCACTGCCTCCCAACCAGGGGCGACAAAACCAGTAACGAGTTCAGACACGATGAAGGCTAATTGAAGCGTTCGTCGACTTAAATTTCGTCCATCAATGTGCGCAACAACTCAACTTGTTGCACTGCATCTGGACCAATTGGATTAACAGAAATAACCGTGACTCCTGCTTCCTTGAATGCGGAAAGGCGTTCTTTAATGAAACTCTTCGGGCCAACAAGATGCGAATTGAGCAACCAGTCAGCCGGAACTTTTGCTGCGGCTTCTTGTTTTTTGCCATCCAAGTACAAATCTTGAATCTCGACGGCTTCTTGTTCGTAACCGTATGACTTGCAGATGTCGTTATAAAAGTTTTTGCCGCGAGCACCCATGCCACCCACATAAAGCGCGGTTGATGGTCGTGCAAAGTCCAAAACTTTTTGCTGGTCCTCTCCAGTGAGCGACTCGTCGATTGCGAGCATGCCGCCTGCAGAGATGTCCATGCGACCACGTGATGGGTCGCGTTTTGCAGTGCCAGCCTTGAGCGCATCTCCCCATACATTCTGAAATTTTTCTGGATAGAAAAATATCGGCATCCAACCGTCAGCAATCTCTGCGGTTGCTTCAACACTCTTGCCCATCAATGACGCCCACCAAATTGGAATCTCGTTGCGAACTGGATGATTAATCAGTTTGAGTGCTTTGCCCAACCCTGTGCCCTGACCCTGTGGAAGCGGAACTTCTACAGTCTTACCTTGATACGACAATGGCTTTTCGCGCTTCCACACTTCGCGACAAATGTCGATGTATTCCTTAGTGCGCTGCAACGGTTTTTCATACGGCACGCCGTGAAAACCTTCAATCACCTGTGCGCCTGATGCGCCAAGACCAAGAATGAATCTTCCGTTGCTGACATAGTCGCAACCGGCAGCAGTCATTGCAACAAGCGCAGGAGTGCGCGAATACACGTTGATGATGCCAGTGCCGATCTGCAACTTGTTGGTGACTGCAGCGAGATAACCGATTTGTGAAATCGCGTCGTACGAATACGCCTCGGCAACCCACACCATGTCGAGACCTACTTTTTCAAGCTCGACAACTTGCTTGGCCGACGACTGAAAGTCAGAAATGTAATTGATCATCATCGAAAGTTTCATGACGATGAGACTAGATGAGACTTAGTTGACTTTGCGAGTTCGACCTTCCCAGTACGGGGCGCGCAAGTCCTTCTTCAGAATTTTGCCGCTTGGGTTGCGAGGAAGAGCATCAATCCAAGAGACAGACTTAGGGCACTTAAACCCAGCCAAACGCTCTTTGGCGAATGCGACGATCTCATCTTCGGTGACCGCCACGTCGGCCTTGCGCACCACGAGCGCCATTGGCACTTCGCCCCACTTTTCGTCGGGCACACCAATGACCGCCACGTCGGCAATTGCCGGGTGACCTATGAGCGCATTTTCCACTTCGGCTGGGTAGACATTTTCGCCACCAGTGACGATCATGTCTTTGACCCGATCGTAAATGAACACGTAACCATCTTCGTCTTGATACGCGGCGTCGCCAGTTTTGAACCAACCTTCTGGGTTGATCGACTTGGCGGTTTCTTCAGGCATGTTCCAGTAACCCAACATGACTTGACCACCCTTCACCCAAATCTCGCCCACTTCGCCAACGGGCACATCGTTGCCGGTGTCGGAGTCGACAACACGCAGTTGCATGCCGGGCACAATCTTTCCGCACGAGCGCAACAACTTTTTCTTTGGCCCTTCAAGATCGTGATCCTCTGGCATAAGAATGGTGGTTGCTCCTGTGGTTTCGGTAAGGCCATACACCTGCATGAAGTTGGTCTTAAATGTTTTGATTGACGCAGTAAGTACTTCTTCCGAGATTGGTGAAGCACCATACGCAATGAGTTCAAGACTCGAGTAGTCGGCCTTGTCGACATCTGGCACCATCTGCATGAACTGCAACATCACTGGCACCACAAATCCGTGCGTGATGCGATGCTTGCCGATGAGTGTCACTATTTCGGCTGGATTGAAGTCGCGAATAATGATCGACTTGCAGCCAAGGGCCATACCCGCGGTTGCCCATCCGCCACCACCAATATGGAAGAGGGGCATTGCAACGAGGTTGACCGTGCGGTCGCTGAACTTCCAGATCTCTGCTGCAAATGGAATGAGCGCAAAAAAGTTGTTGTTGGTGAGCATGACTCCTTTTGGCCGGCCCGTTGTGCCGCTTGAGTACAACTGAAATGCCACATCACCCGGTGCAGACTCAATACCTAAATCAGTCGAGGCGCTGCTTGCCGAGAAGTCAGCAAACGATGGGTACTTGCTGTGGCCACCAATTACGACAATTGTCTTGACGTTGACAAGATCACCAGCAATTGCATCAAGCACCGGAACAAAATCAGGACCAACGATGAGCACCTTGGCAGCCGAATCGTTGGTAATGAATGCCACCTCTGGTGGTGCAAGTCGCCAGTTGATATCCACGCTGACGGCATTGAGCAAACCGCAAGCAAAGAAAACTTCGAAGTGTTCAATGCCATTCTTGTCTAGAAATGCAACTCGATCTTGTGGGCCAACGCCGGCAGCCTTCAATGCGTTTGCAACCCTGCAAGAGCTCTCATACAACTGCCCCCATGTTTGGGTTTTGTCGCCTTGCACGAGGGCAACTTTGGTGGGCTGTGATGCTGCGTGCGTGCGGACGATGCCCGCAATGTTGTTGATTTCGATTGTCATGGTCAAAAACTAGCAATTTTGCCGACAAACCTCAAATTGGTACAACCCCTATAATATATTTGGTCCTGGAGTAAAAACTTTGTGACCGCAACCTCCACTCACCCTTCGTCTGAAGGTGTCCAACTTGTGGTCTACGACTATGCGTCGACGTCACAGAAGCAACCTGTACTTCTTTCACACGCGACAGGGTTTCATGGCCGAGTGTTTGACCCTATTGCCGAGCACTTGCACGCTTCACATCACTGCTATTCATTTGACTATCGCGGGCATGGTGACTCGGGTTTGCCTCAAGACTGGAAAGCAAACTGGAATAGTTACGGCGATGATGCTCTTGCAATTGCACGCGTAATTACAGCTGCACATACAGATACGCCGATCATTGGTGCTGGACACTCGATGGGTGGAGCAGCACTTGTAATGGCCGCTCTTCGGGCGCCAGAACTCTTTAGCGCTCTCGTTCTCTACGAACCAATTATCTTTCCGCCCCAAGTGCGAGTCGGCATCACGAATACCGGAGTGCCTAGTCCGCTTGCCGATGGAGCACGCCGCCGACGCAGCACGTTCACTTCGTTTGACGAGGCGATCGCCAACTACTCATCAAAGCCACCGCTCAACGTGATGCGCCCCGATGCATTGCGCGCGTATGTCATGCATGGTTTTCGCGCCCAGCACGACGGTATTTCGATCAAATGCTCCCCCGAACACGAGGCTCGCACTTTCGAGATGGGTGCGATTCACGAAACTTGGAATGACCTGCCCAAACTGCGGGTGCCCGTGTGGCTAGTTTCGGGAGAAGTGATTCCACACACTCCAGGCGCAATTGCTGCGCTCATCGCCAATGAAATATCTGGCTCAACACTCGTGCAATGGACCGACCTCGGACACTTTGGCCCAATGCAAGATCCACAACGATTCGCGCAACTCATCGCGCAGGTAGATGCGGTCACACAGTGACAGAAGTGTTTGCACTTCCAGAAACATTGTCACCATCGGGTACGGGCACATTTCAAAATTGTCCGTTGCAGTTTCGATTTCAAAATATTCAAAAACTTCCACAGCCACCAGGCGCTGCAGCAGTAAAAGGAAACGCGGTGCACCGCGCACTCGAGCTGCTTTTCCAACTCGATGCGCCACTTCGCACACACGAAGCCGCACACGATTTTTTGGCAACGGCTAAAACCGAATTTGAACCAACATACGACATCACTGGCCTCAACTTGACGCCCGACCAAGCCAGCAAGTTTTGGGCCGACTGCACCACGCTCGTCGACTGCTACCTGCGCATGGAAGACCCAACGTCCATCAACTCAATTGACACCGAAATGTGGGTGACTGCTCCCCTCGCCAAAGTTGCACTGCGCGGCATCATCGACCGCATCGAACGCGATGCAGATGGCGGACTTATCATCAGCGACTACAAGACCGGCAAAGCCCCGCGCGATATTGACGTTGACGGCAAGATGATGCAGTTGCAAATGTATGCATACATGCTGCGCGAAATGCGGGGCGAATTACCAACATCGCTGCAGTTGCTGTACATCAAAGACGGCATTCGCCACACACGCACACCGACAGAGCAGTCGATGCGTTTTGTGCACACACGCACCACTGCGCTTTTTAATGCAATTGAAAAGTCGTGCGCAACGTCATTCTTTCCCACCAAAAAAAGTGGACTGTGTAACTTTTGCAACTTTAAATCGTGGTGCCCAGAGTTTGGTGGCGACCCATCCAAGGCTGCCGTAGAAGCACCTCTCAAATACCCAAGGCCACCACAATGAACGCAGAGCCCAATGCACCACGCAAACTGTTGCATCTGCGCATGGATGCCGCGGTCGATAACGCCCTCGAACACATCCGCGACAACAAAATTGTCATCGTAATTTTCTCGATCGCTAGTGCTGTCGGTGACTTTGGCCTGCTCTGGCACATCATCGGCCTCGTGCGCTCAATCGGCAACATTGACCGCCTGCAGCAAGCACTCATTTTTTCGATTCTGATTGGTCTTGAAAGTCTGATCCTCAATCAGGGCATCAAGCGCCTGTTTAGGCGCTCTCGCCCAACAGAAAAGGGCGACACACGGTTTGCTCTGCGCAAGCCTCGAACCTCAAGTTTCCCCAGCGGGCACTCATCGTCTGCATTCTTTTCGGCTTTAGTGCTCACCTATTTCACGGCATGGCCGTGGTGGTTGCTGTTCTATGCGTTTGCGTTAATCATCGCAACGAGTCGTGTTGGCGTGCGCATTCATCACGCGAGTGATGTCATTGCCGGTGCATTTGCAGGCACGCTCATGGGCGTGATCGGATTACTGGTGTTGCGCCACTACGGCGTGTAACAGTTTTGGTATTTAGGCTTCGTTGGACGCAGCAGAGTTTGCAGTCAACAACAAGCGAACATCAAGTAACAAGTCGGATACTTCGATGGTTGATACCAATTCGCGGTGCAGCATTTCGGCCAGTGCCTTGTCGATGACGGTGAGGGCTTCTGAGATAACTGCAGTTTCGCGTGAATCGGTCATGGCATGACCATACCTGATCGGTGTCACAAAATCGCGACACTGTGCGTAACATCACAGGCATGGAACTTGCAGGAAAAATAACTGTTGTAACGGGTGCTGCGGGCGGGATCGGAATGGCGCTGGCCGAACGATTCCATACAGAAGGAGCAACCGTTGTCTTGGCCGACCGCGACCAGGCTCCACTTGACGCGATTGCGCTGCGCCTAAACGCGCAGCGCCCAAACTCTGCCCTTGCCGTGGCTGGTGACCTCGGCACCGAAGAGGCAAATGCCACACTGATTTCTACCGCCGAAAAAACATTTGGTCCAATCGATTTGTTTTTCGCCAATGCAGGTGTTGGGTCGGGTACCGATCTCACCACCGAAGAAGACGTTTGGAACACAGCATTCGATATCAACGTCAATGCGCATCGTTGGGCGGCAAAGTATTTGGTACCGGGTTGGCTGGCTCGCGGAGAGGGATATTTTTGCAGCACTGCGTCTGCTGCTGGCTTACTCTCGCAAATTGGCTCAGCTCCTTACTCCGTCACCAAACACGCTGCACGCGCATTTGCCGAATGGCTCTCGATTACTTATGGTAAGCGTGGTATTCGCGTGAGTTGCTTGTGCCCACAGGGTGTCAATACCAACATGCTCAAGGGTGGCGACAACCCTGCTGGCGGAGAAACCACCAATGTCGTGCGCGTGGCAGGCGTGGTGCTCGAGCCAGCCGACGTTGCTCAGGTAGTTGTTGACTGCATCCGAGCAGAAACATTTTTGATTCTGCCCCACCCTGAAGTAGCGCAATATGCAACGCTGAAGGCGTCAGAGAACGAGCGTTGGCTTGCCGGAATGCGCAAACTACAAATGCGAGTGTTCGGCGTTTAGTTTTTAGTTTTTGAATTCAGGAATCAGCGTGGCGAGTTCGCGCCACTCGGCACTTGGCAGCGAAACAAAATCTTCGGTCAATACTTGCACACAAACATGGGATGCACCGGCGTCGTAGTGCTCTTGAATACGTTTGCGAATAGTGTCGAGTGTGCCCCATGTGCAGATTGCGTCGACCAATCGGTCACTCTGCACGCCATGTTCATTCTTGATGTCTGCTTCGGTAAAACCAGAGCGCAATAAATTGTTGGCGTAGTTGGGCAAGCGCGTATAGGTGCCCATGTATTGACGAGCGATTGTGCGTGCCTTTGTTGCATCTGTCTCGAAGATCACGGCAAGTTCTGGCGCAAGAGTTGGGCCAGCACCCATGATCTCTCGAGCAACTGCTGTGTGATCTGGCGTTGTGAAATACGGGTGTGCACCATCACTTCGCTCGCCCGCCAACTTGAGCATCTTTGGCCCCAGTGCTGCGAGCACGCGATGAGTTGGAGTCGACGGCTGTGCCGCCATAAACATGCCAGCGTCCATCGTGTCGAGATATTCGACCATGGTCGAATATGGCTTTTCATATGTCTTTTTGTGAATTGCCTTTGCCATATTTCCGTGGCTCGTGCCAATGCCCAGAAGAAAACGATCAGGGAATGCTTCGGTCAATGTTTTTTGCCCGGCTTGCATCGTTGCCGCACTACGTGCCTGCATCGATGCGATGCCCGTACCGACTATCAGTTTTTTTGTAGCACCAAGCAACAAACCTGCATGTGCAAACGGCTCACGACCCACTGCTTCGGGAATCCACACTGTCGAAAACCCGAGTGACTCGATCTCGCTCACTGCCTCGAGAGATTTGGCCATTGGTTGTGCGTCGAGCGTCCATGTCCACAGACCGAGCCGACCAATATCGAGTGGTTTTGTCATAGTTGCCACAATAACTGCACTCTCCCCGACCACCTGTACACATGATTACTGTGATGAGAGTAAAAATCTACAAAACAATACAGATGCGTGGAGTAACCACTTCCTTCGCTTTACTCATCGGGCTCGTATCTTGTTCTAGTTCGTCACAACTACTACCACCACTGCAAGGCAGGCAAGCAGATCTCGGGAAGATTGCACACGTGATCGATGGCGACACAGTAGACATTGACATCAATGGACGCACCGAACGCGTTCGACTCATCGGAGTCGATACACCAGAAACCAAGCATCCAACAAAGCCCATCGAATGTTTTGGGCCAGAGGCAAGTGCTTACCTGACACAACTTTTGCCAAAGGGCATCTCGGTGCGAATCGAGCGCGATGTCGAGGCCCGCGACCGATACGGCCGGATGCTGCTTTATCTGTATCTCGGCTCTAACAATCTGTTCATCAATCTCGACTTGGTTGCACGCGGTTATGGCACGCCAATGAGCATTGAGCCGAACACATTTCACCGCAACGATTTTGTGCGTGCGGCGGCACAAGCCGAGGCCGCAGATGTGGGGCTTTGGAAGGCATGTCGCTAGTAGCGTTTGGGGTGTGAACAACGGCCAGCAGTCTCTTGTCGAACGACTTGGGTACTCGGCATCAACCAAACTCGTGATCATTAGTTGCGACGACCTTGGCGCATTTCATGCAGCCAATGTTGGTGTGTACGACGCATTGCGAAAAGGTGTTGCCACTTGTGCATCGCTGATGGTGCCAGCACCGTGGGCTCGACACGCAGTCATGGCATATGCCGGCGAAGACATTGGTGTGCACCTCACACTCAACAGCGAGCACCAGATGTACCGCTGGGGCCCCATCACCCACGCACCATCCCTGTTGTCGGGTGAAGGCGGCTTCCCGCGCACTATTGACGACTTGTGGGAACACGCCGATTCGGCAGAAGTATTGCGAGAGTGCCGCGCACAAATTGCGAGCGCACTCGAATGGGGTATCGACGTCACTCACTTGGCACCACACCTCACATCGTTAACGCTGCGACCAGAATTTTTTGATGTGTACATGGAACTTGCAGTCGAATACAAACTGCCTGTGAGGCTGCCGTCCACAATTACCGAACAGCAAGCTGGTTTTCCATTTCGTGCACTCGCCGCCGAAGAGGGCGTGCTCTTCCCCGACCACTTTGATCACGATTGGCGCGAAGGCAGTCGTGAACGCGTTTTAAAGTCGTTGCACAATCTGCAACCAGGCGTTACCGAGATTCACGTGCAGCCGTGTGTTGATACTCCAGAAATTCGCGCACTTGGCAAAGCCTCAAGCGGATGGATCGACGACTACGAACTCGTTGTCAATGACCAGTCTCTCAAGCAAGCGATAACTGATAGCGGCACAACGTTGATCGGTTATCGCGAGTTGCGCGATGCAATGCGAAAAATGTAGTTATCTCAACGAATCCCGCGAAACATATCGCTTTCAAATTCGCCTGACCCCAGTGGTGCAGTACGCAGCAATGATTTTGCCAAGATCCAATCTTCAAATGGGTAGACAGCGGCAAGTTCGTCGTCACTGAGGCCAAACCAAAACGATTCAGTTTCATCTACCTGTGTTTTGTGCGCACGCAACGCCCCCGACCTCGCCCACAAAAACTTTCCGATCTCCAACTTGGTCGTGATCCGATCATCGAGATCGGGACGATTAAACCAATTTTCGTCATAAGGCGACTCGCCACGCAATCGCAACAACTCTTCGTGCACAGCAATAAGTCGCTTTCTCGACCATGCCGAGTAATACATCTTGATCGGTTGCCACGGTTGGCCATGTTCTGGATACCACTCATCGTCACCCGCGCGATCAAACGCCAACACACTGATCTCATGCACTTTGATGTGATCGGGATGCGGATACCCGCGTTGATCGTCGCCATACGTCACGAGTACTTGTGGCTTCTCGCGGCGAATGACTGCAACAAGGCGTCCGACTGCTTCATCCATGTCTGCCATGTGGAAACACGCTGGGTTATTGTTTGTCGGCGAATCAACCATGCCAGAGTCGCGGTAGCCAAGCATCTCCACATGGTGGAAGCCAATTACTTTGGCCGCAGCATCAAGCTCGCTTGGTCGAAGTTGCTCGAGCAACTTTTTTTCAGTCGCAGCATCAAGTCCATGGAATGGCTGTCCAACTTCTTTGAGTGCTGGATTGTTTACATCGCCCTCTTCGCCCCCAGTGCAACACACCAGTACAGTGCGCACGCCCTGCGAGTTGTACCACGCCATTGTTGGTGCGCCTTTTGAGGCTTCGTCATCGGGATGCGCATGCACCGTCAAGATGCACAGCGGTTCGAAGCCAAAACTCATCACGTCAGGCTAATAGTCGTAATCTAGGGTGATGCAACTGCGACACTTTCGAACAATTTTTGCACTGACTTGTGTCACATTGTTGAGCGCGTGTTCTCACGACGGACGCGTGATGCAAGAACCTTCTGCTAACCAACAAGAATCAATTGCAGTGACAACAACTGCAGGTGCAGTGATGACTCCGGTTGGAGGCTTTGCCCTCACGCCGCCGTGGGCAGAGGGAGCCCAACTTGATGCGCGCTTTACTTGCGCTGCTGGCATCTCTCCGAGCCTCACGTTTGTCAATGTTGCGTCAGACATCGTGACCTTGGCTCTGAGCATCGTTGATGAGACCACCAATAATTCGGTGCAGTGGATTGTTGCCAACATTCAACCGACGCAAACCGCTGTGGCAGAGGGTCAAGTACCTGTCGGATCTATTGAGGCCACAAATTCACTCGGCAACATCGGGTTTGGCGCACCTTGTCCACCTGCTGGAGAAACCCACACCTACCGATTGACGGGTTACGGTCTTCAACGGTGGTTAGAGCTCGAAAACGGTGTCGATAGCGCAACACTCATTCAAGCCATCGAGCTCGCCGCACTCGATACGCAGTCCAGTTCGTTCATCGTCACGTCGAACTAACTTCCAATCTCATCTGAGGCGTCCGACATCGCACTATGGGCTCATTTGCCCCTCTCGACCTGTAAAGATATGGAGATTGACCGTTCGATAGCTTCCCTCCCCATTGGGGTATTTGAGACCGATATCAACGGTCGTCTCACCACCGCCAATGATGCTTTTCGGGCGCTCGCCCTTGGTGGTGGAAGCATCACTCAAGGTGCTGCACCGTGGGTCAACGCACAGCCTGCCGAGCGATCACTTGCCGAGGCCGCGTGGCAACGTGCGCGCGAAACCGCGACACCATTTACATTTGAATTTCGATTGTGGAAGCCAGATGGCGAGGTGATGTGGGTACACGTGTCGACACAACCACAACTTGGCACCAACTCGGCGATCACTGGTTATGTCGGTACCGCGCATGATGTGAGCGACGCAGTTGTCAAGCGAGTACTGAGCGAACAACTTGTTGGTCTGCTTGACGTGACAGCAGATGCAGTGTTGGTGTTTGACCAACATGGCGCGCTCATGTTTTGCAACGATGGCGCGCGCGAACTCATAGGCGTCAACGAACAAACCGGTCTCAATGATGCTGCTGCACAAATGTTCATCCAAGCAATTCGTGACCAAGTGCCACGCGAAGTCACCACATCGTCAACAAGCAATCGCTGGGAAGGCGAACTGGGTTTTAGAAGCCCAGACGGCATCATGCGCACGCTCTCGATTGTGTTGCAGATTGTGCGCACTGCAGACGGAGTCATCTCGCACTACTCGGCTATTGCCCGCGACATCACCGAAGCAAAGCAACTGCAAGATGAACTCACCCGTCAGGCGACTCACGATGCAATGACCGGTTTGCCAAACCGTGTGCTGTTCTTGCGCAAGCTTTCTGAAGCTCTGGAGCGCAGCCGCACACTCAAGCGTGGCGTCACCGTCTTGTTTGTCGATCTCGACAAACTCAAAGACGTCAACGACAACATCGGTCACGCAGTTGGCGACCAGTTGCTCAACACCATCGCCAAGCGACTGGTCAGTGCAACTCGCCCATCAGACATTGTTGCCCGCATCGGTGGAGACGAATTTGTGGTGTTGTGCGACGGACTTGGTGACGAGCATGTGGCAATGGACGTTGCAGACCGCGTGCGCCAGGCAATGACGGGTCAAGTCATCTTGCAGGGCATCGAGATTTTTACCAGTGCTTCGATTGGTATCGCGATGGCAACGCCGGCCCTGCTGGCCGAAGAATCACCAAATGATGCAGCAGTCACATTGCTGCGCAACGCAGACACTGCCATGTACCGAGCCAAGCAGCGAGGTCGGGGGCGATGCGAAATGTTCAGCGAGGAAATGCGCAAGACCGATCGTGAGCGCGCAGCACTTTCGTCCGAACTTGAACGCGCTCTTGCCACCAACCAACTCTTTGTTGTTCATCAGCCAATCGTCTCGACCCACACCGGTCGAGTCGCTGGCACCGAGGCACTGCTGCGCTGGAATCACCCAGAACGCGGAGTACTTACGCCTCCAGCATTTCTCGAGATGGCTGAAGAATCCGGTGCCATTGGGCCAATTGGTGACTGGGTAGTTCGCCAGGCATGCACCGATGCACGCTCGTGGATGGACGCGCACATTGTGGACGGGTCATTTGTTGTGCACGTCAATGTGTCGGCACGTCAACTCAGCGACTCTGGATTTGTAGAACGCGTGATGGGCTCATTGCGAGAAACAAAGCTTGAACCATTTCACCTCGCTCTCGAAATCAACGAAACCACAATGCTCAATGACAACCCCGCCATCATGCGCACACTCAATGCGCTCAAGCGCCAGGGCGTCAAACTCGCCATCGACGACTTCGGCACGGGATATTCATCGCTCGCTCATCTGCGCGATTTTCCTGCAGACTTCCTCAAACTAGATGGCACTCTTGTGCGCGATATTGGGCTGCAGGGTTCGGATGATCCGATCGTTCGCTCAATTATTCAATTGGCACACTCACTGAACATGTCGGTGATCGCCGAGTGGGTGACGAGCGATGATCAGACGCAACGGCTACGACTGTTGGGCTGCGACTTCGTGCAGGGCAACCGCATTGGAGAACCTGTAGTCGCTTCGGAGTTTGCTCCGCTTTTAGCCCGCCGCATTTAATTCGGGTCGTGGCCCGCTGCCGTTAAAAAATGCGAGCAAGGGTGCTGCTTCTTCACCGAGTTGCAACACAGAATTACCATTGATGGTGTCACCATAAACAGCGAGTGGAAACGATGCAATATTTCCGCTGGCCGCGGGTCGCATCTTTTTTGCAAACTCAATCAGATCGAGTTGTTCGTCTACAACGATTGCGCCTAAGCCACCACTCATCACTTTGCCAACCGAAAACGGATTGCCCACAACTCCAATCACGGAGCTTTTTACGAGTGCCTCGACAAATGAGCGTTGTCGCGCCGTACGGCCAATGTCAGACGAGCCGTCAATCTGCCAGTCTCCATCGACTTTTTGCTCAAAGAATCTGCTTCGGGCAAACGCAAGTGCTTCCACCCCATCCAATGTTGAGCAACCTGGTTTCATAAAGAGGCCAGTGTGTTTGTCACGCGAGGGATAATCGACACATACCGACACGCCACCGACAGCATCAACAATCTGTTTAAAACCCTGAAAATCTATTTCGACATAATGATGTATTGGCACTCCGAGCGCGCTCTGCACGGTGCGAACAAGCACATCGGTGCCGGCTTGATAGGCGGTATTGATGCGCTGAAAGTCTTCTCCACCACCGATGGCAACCCACAAGTCACGAGGTATCGACAGCAACGAAACCGAACCAGATTTTTTGACGTAATGCATCACCATCAATGTGTCGCTGCGCTGGCCGCCAATGTCTTCCTCCGCCCCAACGGCATTGAAGTCTGCATCAGTTGGGTCTGCTCCAGCACGCGAGTCAGAGCCAACCAGCAAATAGTTTTCAAACAACGGGTCGGGCGCAGATAATGCCGAAGTTGCAGTTATCTCACGCCGAATTTCATCCAGTTGGGCATGCACGTTTCGTACGATCCCAAACGAACCTGCGCCTGCCGTAACGAGTGCGGCAACTGCGGTGATGATTAATCGTGTTGAGCGCTTGCCACGAGTTCGTGTTTCAGGACGATGCACCACCACGGTTAGACGCTAATCGCTCTGGACGAAAGAGCATGATCACTGTGCTCGCAGGTGCACCACATCACCGGTATCAATCTGATGAGTTCGCCCCGTGTCATCAACCACTTCAAGCCGACCGTCCATGAGCACGCTTGATGCACGACCAGTCACCACGTGGTTGGCCATCTCTACTCGAACTTCTTGGCCAAGCGTCATGAGATGCGCCACATATCTCGCGTGCAGTTGCGCCGGATCAAGAGCCTCGAGAACATCGATGTGTCCCAGCATTGCTTGCAGCAAATCGGTAGGTGTGGTTTGCGCATTACGAGATGCAGTGTTCAGCGAAACCGCATCTGGTGGCGCCCACCCAACATTGACGCCAATACCAACGACAACAAAATCGGCTGCACCTTGCGCCAAGATTCCAGAAACTTTTTTGCCGTCGATCAATAGATCATTTGGCCATTTCATCTGTGGCTTCACAGCGACAAGTTGTTCGCTCGCAAGCGCAGCCGCCATTCCTACTATCTGCGTAAATTGATGCGTCGGTCGTGTGATCGTTGAGTCAAAACGAAACAACAATGACACCAACAAATTTGATCCTGGCTCTGCAACCCACGTGCGGTCAAGTCTGCCCTTTCCTGCACTCTGAAATTTGGCCATCAAGATGCTGTGATGCAGCGCGCCATCGTGTGCGCTCGCCAGTAAATCTGCGTTGGTGCTTCCAGTTTCTGCAACAATCGAAACCCACCAACCATTGGGCCATGAGCCCGAGTTTTCGGGCTGGTTGGGAGAAAGAGTGTTCATCAGGTAAAGATAATAAGCCGTGTTGAAAAAGATCCTGATAGCCAATCGAGGCGAAATCGCCGTTCGTGTCATCCGTACCGCCCGAGAAATGGGAATCGCGACGGTTGCCGTGTATTCCGAGCTCGATCGCAATGCCCTGCATGTGCGACTTGCCGATGAGGCATTTGCCCTCGGTGGCCAAACTGCTGCAGAGAGTTACCTCAACACTGAAGCCATCCTGGACGCGATTCGCAAAAGCGGCGCCGACGGCGTGCACCCCGGTTATGGATTCTTTAGCGAAAACGCAGACTTTGCTCAGGCCATTACCGACATGGGCGTGGCCTTTATCGGACCACCTCCTGCAGCAATTGTCGAAATGGGCGACAAAGTTTCGTCGCGCAAAGCCGCGCTCCGCGGCGGCGCACCAATCGTGCCTGGCACCACAGAGTTCACCAAGAGCGCCAAAGAGATCACCGACTTTGGAAACGAGTTTGGTTGGCCAGTAGCAATCAAGGCTGCCTTCGGTGGCGGCGGACGCGGAATGAAAGTTGTGCAGTCTGCTGACCAAGTGCAAGAGGCAATGGAGTCGGCGCAACGAGAATCAAAAGCATTCTTCGGTCGCGACGAAATCTATGTAGAGCGCTACCTCACATGGCCGCGTCACATTGAAGTACAACTCGTTGGCGACAAACATGGAAATGTTGTGTGGGTTTCTACTCGCGACTGCTCTGCGCAACGACGTCACCAAAAACTGATCGAAGAAGCCCCAGCGCCAGGTCTGCCAGACGGCATGGAAGAAGCAATGGGCGCAGCAGCTGTTAAAGCAGCCAAGGCTGTTGGTTATTACAACGCCGGCACCGTTGAGTTCATCTACCAAGACAACGACTTCTTCTTCCTCGAAATGAACACTCGTTTGCAAGTTGAGCACCCAGTCACTGAAGTGATCACAGGCATCGACTTGGTTGAGTGGCAAATACTTGTTGCATCTGGCGAAAAATTGCCGATGACTCAAAAACAAGTTGCTGCTCGCCGCAATGGTCACGGCATCGAAGTGCGCATCAATGCCGAAAACCCAACCGCCGGAAAATTCTTGCCTTCACCTGGCACAATCACCACTCTCACCACACCAGATGGTTTCGGTACTCGCTTCGATGGTGGTTACGAAGCCGGCGACACCGTCAGCCAGTACTACGACAATCTCGTTGGCAAGTTGATCGTGTGGGGCAAAGATCGCGACACCGCAATCGCTCGTACCATTCGCGCACTCGAAGAAATGGTAATTGTTGGTGTACACACCACCATTCCTGCCGACTTAGCAATTTTGCGCCACCCAGATTTCTCGGCGATTACACACTCCACAAAGTGGGTTGAAGAGACGCTCGATTTATCCCAACTTGTTTCGCATGCGGGCGCAGCGCCAGCCGCTGACGATCAAGACTTGGTCGAGCGCTCGACCACTGTCGAAGTTAACGGCAAGCGATTTGACGTCAAGATGTGGGTGCCCGAATTTGCAGTCAGTACTGCCAAAAAGTCAAAGAAGCCAACACGCGGCTCAGGTGGTGCCGGTGGTGGTGCAGCAAGCGGTGCTGTAACTGCCCCGATGCAGGGAACCATCGTCAAAGTGATGGTTGAGGTCGGTCAAACAATTGCCGTTGGCGATGGAGTTGTGGTGCTTGAGGCCATGAAAATGGAAAACCAAATCACCGCCGAAAAGGCAGGAAAAGTCACCAAAGTCAATGTGTCTGCAGGCGACAAAGTTGGCTCTGGCGACGTGCTCGCTGTTATCGAATAGCGAAACTAGTAACAACGCCTCTAGCCCGCGCGACTAGTTTGTGAGCGTGACATCTCGCCCCGAATCAGCCGAAAACGGCGACAATCTCGACCCAATCCAAACCTCGAGCGGCCTTGCCGCCGAGATGGCTCGCCGACTTGACAACATCACTGCACTTCGCGCGCAGGGCACCAATCCGTATCCGTATCGGTTTGATCGCACTCACACCCTTGGCGAAATTCGCGCCGCGCACGGTGCTCTTGAAGCAGGCAATGAAACCACCGAGCACGTCACCATCGCAGGGCGCATCATGCTCAAGCGCGATCAGGGCAAACTTATTTTTTGCACACTCCGCGATCGCACCGGCGACATTCAGTTGTTTGTGTCCAAAGCAATTGTTGGCGACGACGCATTTGATGCCATTAACAATTTTGACTTAGGCGACTGGGTTGGTGTGAGCGGTTTGGTGATGACAACACGCAAAGGTGAGTTGTCGGTCAAAGTCGACAAAGCTGCACTACTCGCAAAGGCCGTGCGCCCAATGCCCGACAAATGGCACGGCCTCACCGATGTCGATACTCGTTATCGCCAACGCTATGCAGACCTCATCATCAACGAAGAGGCGCGTCGCACTTTCGAAATCCGTCACGCAACAATTGCCAGTTTCAGAAAGACATTGTACGACAATCAATTCATCGAAGTAGAGACACCGGTGTTGCACATGGAAGCTGGCGGCGCCCACGCTCGCCCGTTTGTCACCCACCACAACACTCTCGACATGCAATTGTTTTTGCGCATCGCTCTCGAGTTGCACCTCAAGCGCTTGATCGTTGGTGGCATGGAACGCGTGTTCGAGATTGGTCGCGTATTTCGCAACGAAGGCATCTCTACGCGCCACAACCCAGAGTTCACAATGATGGAGAGTTACCAGGCATTTGGCGACTACAACGAAGTGATGGCTCTCACCGAACAGCTCATCACCAACGCTGCACGTGAAGCCACTGGTAGTTCAGTAGTCATCATCAATGGACACGAGTTTGATCTTGCTCGACCATGGCGCAAGGTGCGCATGATTGACTTGGCTGGCGAAAAAGTTGGCGAAACATTGCACCCGTCCATGGACGTCGATGCTGTCCGCAAGATCGCAGCCAAGCACAACATCAAAACTGACAGCCACTGGGGTTCGGGTCGCATCATCGAAGAAATATTTGCCGAACTCGCAGAAGGTGAACTGCAAGAACCAACATTTGTGACAGGTCACCCTGTCGAGATCTCGCCACTTGCACGAGCCGACCGCAACGACCCGCATCTCACCGAGCGTTTCGAATTGTTTATTGGAGCCCGCGAACTTGCCAATGGTTATAGCGAATTAAATGACCCTGTAGAACAACGTTCGCGCTTTGAAGATGAGCAAAAGGCAAAGGTCGCTGGCGACAATGAAACCGGCAGCATGGACGAAGATTATTTGCGCGCACTCGAGTACGGAATGCCACCAACAGCGGGCCTTGGCATCGGCATCGACCGCCTTGTCATGTTGTTGGCCGCTGCTGGTTCAATTAAAGACGTGATCCTGTTTCCAACACTTCGCCCAGAGGCCAAGTAGTCGTGGCCGCTGCATCAGCTAACTCAAAACAAGCTTGGGGCGTTGGCCTTGCAACGATTGCCGCAGACGGCACCACGCTCGATACCTTCTTTCGTCACCTCGGTCTTGGAAATGCCGTGCCTGCAGGAACGCCAACCGAAACTCAGTCAACGACTGACGAGCGCCGCGCAGTCGCAATCGTGCCCGCTTCTCTCGTCATCGACACCCAGGCCGCGCCAACAAGCGCAACCGATGTCTACCTGCGCTTGCATCTGCTCTCGCATTGCATGGTCGAGCCTCGCACGATCAATCTCGATGGAGCATTTGGCTTGCTCACCAACGTTGCATGGACATCAATTGGCCCTGTCGCTCTCGACACGCTCGAAGACGTTCGCTACAACCTGTTGCGCCAAGGCCAGCACCTTGTCGTGCATGGTGTCGACAAGTTTCCGCGCATGACCGACTATGTGGTTCCATCTGGAGTGCGCATTGCCGACGCCAGCCGTGTGCGCCTCGGTGCACACTTAGCAAGTGGCACAACAGTCATGCACGAAGGTTTTTGCAACTTCAACGCCGGCACACTCGGCGCATCGATGGTCGAAGGGCGCATTTCTGCAGGAGTTGTTGTCGGCGACGGATCCGACATCGGTGGTGGCGCATCCATCATGGGCACGCTCTCTGGTGGCGGCAAAGAAATGGTGACCGTTGGCAAAAAGTGTTTGCTCGGCGCAAATAGTGGACTTGGTATTTCTCTTGGCGACGAATGCATTATCGAAGCCGGTCTCTACATCACCGCTGGGACACAAGTGAAGTTGCCAGATGACACTGTGGTGAAAGCACGTGAACTTTCCGGAGCGAGCGGCCTACTGTTTCGCCGCAATAGCCAAAGTGGTGCAGTCGAAGCTATGCAACGCACTGGCAACTGGGGCGGACTCAATGCTGCCCTACACAAAAACTAAGCCATGAAGTTTGATGATTTCGCGCAGCTTGTGCGCACCCGACGCTCGCAATTGATTGTCGATCAAGAGCGCGATGTCGAGATTGATCTCATCAATCAATTGTGCTCAGTCGCGACATGGGCTCCCAATCATCAGCAGACATGGCCATGGGTGTTTGGCGTGTTTACTGGCGAGTCGCGTCGTGGGCTCAGCAACGCAACGGCAGACGCGATGCAGCGCAATGGTGACTCAGAAATGAAAGTGACAAAAACACGCACTAAATATTTGCGCGCGCCAGTCGTCGTGGTCGTCGGTTCTGCTCCAGGCGAATCAGCACTTCAGAATGAGGAAAACCGTGACGCGGTTGCTGCAGGTGTTCAAAACATGTTGCTTGGTGCGACTGCGCTTGGACTTGCAAGCTTTTGGTCGAGTTGCCCAAAGGGTTGCAACGACGACGTCGCACGACACTGCGGGTTTGCTTCAGGCACGCATGTCACCGCAATGATCTACATCGGTTGGCCCACAAAAGATTTGCCAGCCATCGAGCGCCCAGCGCCCGCAATCACCTACTTCACCTAGACAACGCACACCAGGGTGACCGAGCCAACAGGGTGTGGCCCGATCACCCAAGAATGCACGATTTAGTTGGGTACCGATTTATCAAATAGTCTCTATTTATGAAACAGCCCCTTGAGTATAACTAGTTATAGGAAGTATTGTCAAGCCATGAAGCCACGCCACGCAACCAGAACTGAATCTCGGTCAGACCCAGTCGCACGACGTGCACCCGCAAAGCGAACTACTGCCAATACCGCTGCCATCCTCAAGGCACTCACCCAAGAGGCAACGGCAGTTGGGCTCGACGACATTGCAGCAAGTTCAATCGCCAAACGCGCAGGTCTCACGACCGGCGCAATTTATAATCGTTTTGAAAACAACGACGAGATGCTCGTGGCTTTGTGGGAGCAAGTCGTTGCCCAAAAGTTTGGTGACCATATCCGCCAAACAATTCATTACCTCACTGCACAGGAAAAAATTAGTCTCGATCCAGATCTCATCGCACGACTCGAGCGACCATCGGCCACTCTTGCTCTAGCAGCAGAGTTTGTTGTTGTCGCTCAACGCAACGAGGTGGTGGGTGAAGTCGTGATTCCTCAGATCGCCCAGTGGCTCTCCGACGCAGGACTCCGCAAAAACAGCTCACCAATTGAGTGCGCCGGCATCGCTCTTGGAGCCAGCATGGTCCTTGGATCAATATTGCGTTCATTCATCACAACAACGAATCCCAATCTTGGTCTTGTGCTGCGTGGTTTGCGTCAGGCTTATCTGACAGCACAGCCAACAACAACAGCACCTCCGGTACCAAAGCCTCGACCAGTTGAAGCCAACACAGGCAACGCAGTGCGCGACGCGTTAATCAACGCAACAGCCGAAGTGATGGCAAAAACTGGGTTTACTAGTGCCACCATTTCGCGAATTGCTCGCAAATCCAAACTGACAAGTGGCACGATCTACAACGTCTATGACGACAAAGAAAAACTCATGAACGATGCAGTTGTCGAGCTGCTCAAGGCAACGCAATATCAAAACCTTCTTGCAAAACAAGATGCGGCCCAGGGACACCGGCCCAACTTTGGCCTCACCGATAGTTTTCAGTTTGGTCTGATTCCGGAACGACGAACATGGTTGCAATTTCGTCAAGAATGCATCATTGCCACTCGACACCATCGCAGTACACACCGCCAGATGCGCAAAGTAGTGAACGATCTAGACCAACAGATGATCGCAGCATTTCCAGAAATTCATCCCGACGTCATCACATTGCTGAGCGCTGGCGAACAGGCCATCGGCTACGGCTTTAGCGCAATCTTTGCCTATACCGATCAGCTCCCACGCTGCGATTTCAATGCAATCATGGTGCAGGTCACAAAACAAAATATCAGCTAGGTATTGCGGCTCAACTTGGCCGATAGACCCCAAAAACATCTCGCAGCGCATCGCTGACTTCTCCCAGAGTTGCATTAGCCCGCAGGGCTGCTTTCATTGGGATCAACACGTTGTCCGTTGACTTTGCCGCAGCGCGCAAGTCATCCAAACACGCCGCAACAACAGCCATGTCTCGACCCGACTTGTACTCTGTCAACCTTGCGACCTGCTCTTTTTCGAGCATCGGGTTTGCAGGAGTGATCTTTGGTGCTGGCTCATTGTCGACAGTGAATTTGTTGACTCCAACCAACACGCGTGACTTGTCATCAATTGATTTGGTGTACGAATATGCGGCATCTTCAATCTCGTCCATCTGGAAGCCGGCCTCAATCGCTTGCACTGCCCCACCCATTTCGTCAATGCGAGCGATGTACTCGTAGGCAAGTCGCTCAACCTCATTAGTCAGCGACTCAACGAAGTACGAGCCGGCCAATGGGTCTGGAGTATCGGTGACACCGCTCTCGAACCCGATGATCTGTTGAGTGCGCAAAGCAATTCGTGCAGCATCTTCTGTTGGCAAACTTAGGGCCTCATCAAATCCGTTCGTGTGCAAACTCTGTGTACCACCCAGCACTGCTGCCATGCTCTGTATCGCCACACGCACAACGTTGTTCAGCGGTTGCTGAGCGGTCAGCGTCGAGCCGCCTGTTTGGGTGTGAAAGCGCATCAACTTGCTTGCTTCTTTTTTGGCACCAAAGCGCTTCGTCATGATGTCGTGCCACATACGTCGACTTGCACGAAACTTGGCGACCTCTTCAAAGAAGTTGTTGTGACCATTCCAGAAGAAACTGAGGCGTGGGCCAATGTCATCCACATCGAGACCGGCATCGACCGCGGCTTGCACGTAGGCAATTGCATTACTGAGAGTAAATGCAAGTTCTTGCACTGCTGTCGAGCCAGCTTCGCGAATGTGATAACCAGAAATTGAAATGGTGTTCCACTTGGGCACGTTGGCTGCGCAATATTCGAAAATGTTTGTGATCAAGCGCATCGATTGCGCTGGTGGATAAATATACGTTCCACGCGCGATGTATTCCTTTAAGAGATCGTTCTGAATTGTGCCGCTAATGGCGGTTGCTGGCACGCCACGTTCTTCGGCAACAAGTTCGTACATCAACAACAAAATTGATGCAGTCGAGTTTATGGTCATTGACGTCGTGACTTTGTCGAGCGGCAAATCTGCAAGCAATGTGCGCATGTCGTCGAGCGAGTCAATGGCCACACCAACCTTGCCCACTTCACCAGCCGAACGCGGATGATCGCTGTCGTAACCCATCTGCGTCGGCAAATCGAATGCACAGCTCAATCCGGTTTGACCAGCCTCAAGCAAAAACTTAAATCGTTGATTGGTATCGGCAGCACTTCCGAAGCCGGCGTATTGGCGCATCGTCCACAACCGGTCACGATGCATGGTTGGGTAAATACCTCGGGTGTAAGGAGGCTCTCCCGGATTGCCTATTTTGGCCGTCGAGCCAGCAATCGGCTCGGCCGTATAGAGCGGCTCGACAACGATTCCTGAGTCGGTCTGGCGAGGGGTTTGAGATTCGGTCACTATTACAGGCTACGAGATTGACTGTGCAGGACAAAGATTCGTGCGACAAATACGGCAGTTCCTACTCTTGGCTAGCCTTGGCTCATGGCAATCACCGAAAGCACAAAGAAGATTGACGGTCGTGAACTTGTTCCCCAGACGCTTGCATCACTTGGACGCCCTACCTATGACAACGTCGAAGACGAACGTCGCGCTCGCAAGATTGGCTTAGCGGCATCTCTTCGCGTGTTTGGTCGTCTCGGCTATGGCGAGGGCGTTGCAGGACACATCACCGCACGCGACCCAGAATTCACCGATCACTTTTGGGTCAACCCGTTTGGCAAAAGTTTTCGTCACATGAAGACAAGTGATTTGCTCTTGGTCAATCACGATGGCGATGTTGTGTACGGCAACCAACCCGTCAACAAAGCAGCTTTTGTGTTGCACGCAGCAATTCACAAGGCTCGCCCCGAAGTCATTGGTGCTGCACATGCTCACTCCACGTATGGCAAGGCTTGGTCGTCCCTTGGTCGCAAGCTTGATCCAATCACGCAAGACTCGTGCATTTTTTACGAAGACCACACCGTGATCTCTGAGCAAGGCGGTGCAGTTGTCTTCGAAGCCACTGCAGCCGAAGAAATCATCTCCAAGTTTCCAACCGGCAAGGCTGCGATTCACCAGAACCACGGCTTGTTCACTGTCGGCACCACTGTTGAAGCCGCTGCGTTTTGGTTCATCACCATGGACCGCAGTTGTCAAGCACAGTTGCTTGCCGAGGCAGCAGGCACACCAAAATTAATCCCCCACGACATGGCTATGTACACACAGCAGCTGACGGGATATGCCGATGCTGGTTGGTTCCAGTTTCAGCCGTTGTTTCAAGAAATTTGCGCGTCAGATCCCGAACTGTTCGAGTGAGCAAACCAGAACCTCGTTCGGCCTCAGCATCAGCGCGCTTTGGTGCGTTGCCACCCGAATTATTTTTCATCTGCTCGGCAACCGCCCAATACATTGGCGCAGTCATTGCATTCAACTTATTTGACCGACTCGCACCAGCAAGCGTGGCGTGGCTTCGCGTTATTGGTGCAGCATTAATTCTGCTGGTCTTTTCGGCACGCCGACTACGCACGCAAGGCGCCTGGACAAAAGACGAATTTATCTCTGCAGCAAGTTTTGGAATTGCCGTTGCCTTCATGAACCTCACGTTTTATTTAGCAATTGATCGACTCGACCTCGGCAAAGGCGTAGCAATCGAATTCATTGGCCCCATCCTCGTGGCTGCTTGGCAGACGAAATCTCGACGCAACGCTGGCGCACTCGGACTCGCAACACTTGGCGTTGTGATTCTGTCGGGATTTGAACTTGGCAATGAGCCGCTTGGTCTGCTGTTTATCTTTTTAGCTTCGGCATGTTGGGCTGCATACATAGTGGTTGGGTCACGCGTTGCCCAACTCAATAGAGGCGTCTCAGGGCTTGGCGTAGGTCTCGCAATTGGTGCAGTTGCTATTGCTCCGTTTGGTGCACCACAGAGTGGCCCTGCATGGGGTTCTCCCTCAATCTTGGTCTTATGCCTACTAGTCGGATTGTTCTCCAATGCTCTCGGGTACGGAATTGAGCAATCAATCATGCGCAAAATTCCGGTGCGCAGATTTTCTGTGCTGCTCGCACTACTGCCGGTGACTGCTGTTGTTTTTGGATTTTTATTTCTCAATCAGACTCCAACTTTTATTGACATGATCGGAATTGCATTGGTGCTGTTGGGCGTGGTTGTGCAACAGCGCGACACTCTGACCAGTACAAGCGAATCTGTCTAAAGCATTGCCGTTGACTGCCGATCACTCTCGGTAGACTAGTTATAAGCGGGCAAGGAGAATTCTTCAGCATGCGCGTACCCCCAAAACCAAAAATGATGAGCGCAGTTGGCATTATTGTCATCAGCCTGATTGCCACGATGTTGCCTGTTGGTCCTGCTCGTGCCAATGACGGTTTGTTACCCAATGCAATTGTGATCAATGGTCGCGGTTATGGACATGGTCGTGGCATGAGCCAATACGGTGCGTACGGATGGGCCACAACTGGCTCGACGTGGGACCAGATTCTCAACTTTTATTACGGCGGTCCAACAGGAAACACCATTGGCTCGCTCGCCGACCCCGGTCAAGTTATGACCACATATCTTTCGGCCATGAACGACAAATCAACTTCGGTGGTCGCCGACGCCAGCAATGCGGTGTTTGTTCAAGACCCAATCCCTGGCCGACTCTGGACATCACTTGTAGCGATTGAAACATCACAACGCGTGTATCGCGTGTGGGGTTCGATGGAGCGTAAGTGTGCAGTATCTACAGACCCGGCAACCGAAGGCTTCACGTTGATTGCCGATGTACAAACAGTTGCATCATTTACGACAACTGTCGGATCAGATCCGGCTGCTGCATCCAGTGCTGTAATCGGCTTGTGCGAGCCACGTACCAGTAGCAAACACAAGATCCGCTATTACCGCGGAGAAATTCGTGCTGTCAACAACTCGAGTGGCGCTAATCGCACCATTAATGCCACCAGCATCGAAAGTTATTTGCGTGGCGTCGTACCGCGTGAGTCACCTGCCGATTGGGGCAATGCAGCAGGTGGTGCTGGTATGCATGCATTGCGGGCTCAAGCAGTTGCTGCGCGCTCCTATTCGGCAACCGAAAATAGATATGCGGGCCTGGCTCGCACGTGCGACTCACAAAATTGTCAGGTCTACGGGGGCAGCGCATTGCGCGAATCGGTCAATGGTGCAATCGTTGCTCTTGAGCATCCACTTACCGATCAAGCCATAGCCGAAACCGCTGGCGTCGTGATTGTGCAGCCCAACGGCAAACCATCTCGCACAGAGTTCACCTCGAGCAACGGTGGTCGCACTGCGGGTGGCACCTTCCCTGCACAAGTCGACCCTGGCGATCTCGCCAGCGAGCCTGTCAATAATTTGTTGGTCTGGACACGCATCATTTCTGCAGCACAACTCACAGCAAAATATCCGCAGATTGGCACGCTCACCTCTGTTGTCACCACACACGACGGCCTTGGCGGAGACTGGAATGGCTATGCAACTTCGGTTGCCATCAACGGCACCGCGTCTACCGTCACCGTCAAGGGCTACGACTTCAAATCCATCTTCAATCTACCTGCTCCATGGTACGAGACATCCTCCATTTATGGAGCAGCATTCGACGCTGGCCCGGTTGGCGCAATGTTGTTTATCGGTGACTCTGTCGGCGAAAGCATCGCCAGCACATTTGCCTCGGTTGTCACACCTGCTTACCCAACAATGAACTATCAGGCGCTCAGTAATCGCTGCCTTGTTGGTCCAAGTTGTGTTGCGGCTGCATCAGGCGCACCTGATGCTCCAGCAATTATCAACGCACTCACACCCGAGCAATACCCGAGCGTCGCAATCATTCAGTTGGGCTACAACGACGATCCAAACACGTACCAGTCTGACGTCGATCAGGTAGTCAATGCACTCAGCGCTCGCGGTGTGCAGCGAATTGTGTTTATCAATCTCTCCACTCGCCAAACCTCACGTAACTATGCGCTCTCTAACGCGGTTCTTGCCAATGCTGCAGCAGGTTATCCAAATGTCTCGGTGCTCGATTGGAATGCAGCTTCATCTGCGCCGTCTCAAAAACGATGGTTTAGCGATGATCTTCACCTGACGAGAACTGGCCGCAGTGAATTTACGTTGTTCATCCGCAATCAACTTGATGCATTGCGCTCACAAAACATCATTACGAACGGAGTTGCAACAGTCTTGCCACTTGGCGTGCCGATGACCAAGGGCGACCGAGGAGCCAACGTCAAGGCTCTGCAAACTGCCCTCAATGCCTATTTCAAATTGCCAAAGAAAAAACGCATCGCTGTTGATGGCGTACTCGGCAAAAGAACTGTTGCCCTCGTGACCAGACTCGAGACCAACGCTGTTCTACCAATTGACGGCATTGCCGACGAAGCCGTGTTGGCCGTGTTGGGCATCGACCCGGCAAGAATCATTCTTTCTAAAGGCACGAAGCACGCGACAGTTGCTACCGCCCAAACTGCCCTAGCACGCGTGCTCAAAGTCAAGGTGCGCGCAGACGGCATCTATGGCTCAGGTACTACGCGCCAAGTCAAACGTTTTCAGAAGAGTGTCGGCATCAAGCAAACGGGCAAGATCAATCGCCTGACTTGGCAGGCGTTACTTAGCGCTTCAATGCAGAAGTAAAACGCTCTTCCCACGCCTCATTGCTGACCATTGTCGGATAAGCAGCACGATATTCGCGCTTGAGGCGCTTATACGAAGTAGCAATCGCAAAGATTGACTTGACAACCTCACGCAATAACTTGAAAAAACGTTTAGTGTCGCGCTCTACGGTGTAGCCATCGGCAATGCGGTCGTGGCGATACAGAATTCGGTTGCGCAGTGAGGCTACACCGACCGCACGAGCGTCGATGGGGCCAACACCGTATTTCTTTAGGCGCATAGGTTTTGGAATGATGTAGCCACCCAACAGCACGATGGCAAACAAGAACCCAAATGCGCGCAACGCCTTATGCCGTGGTTGGCGAGGCCGAATTGCTGCCAACTCGGCTGACAGCGGTGCTGGCTTTTCTTCAGCACACACACGCAATTCGTCGTGCAATGCGGCGTGATCGATCTTCATCCACTCGGCCGGACCAGCCAGATATGCGTTGAGTCCGCGCAGCATGTATTCGGTCGATGCGTAGCGCATCGAAAAAAGGTTGCGGAACCCAAATGACGCAAATCGATATGCCAAGTTCCACCACGTGTGCTTGTCGAATACCAGCGTGTCAACAAGTGCCAAGTTGCGCGACTCGTAAAACAATGACGACGGATTGTTCTTCAACCCAAAGTCGGCGTGCCACACAATCACTCCATTGAGTGTGATCGAATGTTTGCCCGTGTGCATCAGACCAAAAGCAACATCGTCTCCGCGCACAAATACGGGCAACGGATTTTCGTTGGTGATGTTGATCGGAAACGCGGTGTACCACCACGCGGTGTAGTCAAAGGGAACTTCGGCCGCGTCTTGCACAGCAACCGATCGGTCGCGCATGTCGTCTTCACGACCGAGGGCTTGCAATGGATATATAGAGCGCCACGAATACTGCGACCCAGCCTCAAACTGCAGCCACGGACGCTCTTCCGACAGCATTGCTCCGTGCACACAGAGTTTGGGATCTTTGGCGAAGGCAAATAACGACATCGTGCGCACAATCGCTTCAGGCTCGAGCGTGATGTCGTCGTCCATGAACAACACGTGAGTTGCCCAGCCTGCTTTTCGCAGTTCGATCAATCCGCGCGCAAAACCGCCTGCGCCACCCAGGTTGCCGTTTGGGATCACCGTGAGCGGTGCGTCTGTTGTCGCATCGAACGTCACATTTTGTGCGTTATCAACTACGAGCACTCGCACTTTTCCATTGAGAGCATCCGAGTTGCGCACCAAATCGAGCACGTTGTGCACGGTCTTGCGCACATATTCTTGACGATTAAACGTAGTGATCGACAACGACATGCGCACTTCGTGTCGCGGAGCATCGTTTGTAACCCACTCGCCACCCGTCATGCACACTTCGCCACCAATTGCAGTCACCCGCACGTAATAGGTGCCATCTGTTGACGTCTGTAGCTCGGGCACGCTGAGCGTCATGCTGGTAGGGGATCCTTCGCCGCGCGGCAATTGCGCTGTTGCTACAACCGATTCTTTCTTACCGTTAACCACCACAACTTCGGCAATGCCCACACCGGATGCGCGCACGTTGAGACTTAAGTTGTTGACGTGACTCACTCGGCGCCAGCGGCCGGCGGCAAACACACCAAACGTTGTATCAAAACTGAGCGTGCCACCGTCTGCAAGCACCGCCCCATTGTCGACCATTCGCACATCGCCGCTCGTGCGCGCATACAACAGCGGCTCTGGAGTTGTTGTTGTGGGCAACACAAGACGTTGCAACAAGTTTGATGTTTGCATCAGTGCTTTGCCCCACCCAACGGGTCGGTGAAAAACGGTGGGATGTCTTGATTATCGTCGAGCGCTTTCAACATTGCTGTCGCTGCAGCCAATGCTTCGTGAATAGTGACGTCCATGTCGAGATAACGATAGGTGCCAAGGCGACCCAAGAAAGTGACGCCCTTCTGGGCACGTGCTTTGTGCACATAGTTGACCAGTTGATCGGTTTCTTTCACCAACCGAATCGGGTAATACGGAGTGTCGTTCTCTCCACAAAGACGAGAAAACTCGGTGTAAGTCACAGTGCTTTCATGGTTTTCCCATGGTGCAAAATGTTTGTGTTCGGTAATGCGCGTGTACGGCACTTGCTCATCGCAATAATTGAGCACTGGACAGCCCTGAAAATCTCCGTCAGAAACATGTTGCTCAAAGTCGAGCGTGCGATATGCAAGCCGCCCGTGTTCAAAACCAAAATATGCATCGATCGGGCCTGTCCACACCACGTGGTCATAGCTGCTCGAATGTGCTCGCTCAAAACGCGTCGACAAATGCACAGTGATACTCGGATGATCAAGAATTGCCTGCACAATCGGCGTGTATCCGTGCTCAGGGATTCCCTGATGTGGATGATTGAAGTATGAGTCGTCAGCGGTAAACCGAAGCGGTAAGCGCGCGAGGATGCTTGCGGGCAACTCTGTTGGATCCACACCCCACTGCTTTTTGGTGTAGCCAGCAAAAAAAGCGTCGTACAGTTCGCGACCCACAAATCGCAATCCTTGATCTTCAAACGAAACTGGGTTTGTAATTGTCGAGTCTGCTTTTGTGGCAATAAATGCTTCGACTTCGGCTGGCGAAAAATTGGTGCCAAAAAATTCGTTGATCAATGTCAGGTTCATTGGCATCTGAAAGGCTCTGTCGCCCACCATTGCTCGCACCCGGTGGCGATACGGCATCATCACTCCAAAGCGCGTGATGAACTCCCACACATGTTCGTGTTGCGTATGAAAGATGTGAGGTCCGTAGGTGTGCACCATGACGCCCGTTTCGTGGCGCTCGGTATGGCAGTTACCAGCCACGTGATCGCGAGTGTCAAAAACGGTTGCAGTATGGCCTGCTTCGGCCAGTTGTCTGGCCACCACGGCACCTGAAAAGCCTGCGCCAACAATGGCAAACGATCGCGCTAGCACGCCTTAAATACTACGCAATTAGTGCGAGAGCCAAGGTGCACAGAGACCGTCCAGATCGCGTACTTCGATGCGATCACGGTTGGCATATGTCACTTGGTTGCTTGGATCCGCGCGCAATTTGAATATGCGAAATTCCATTTCTGTCGTATCGATCGCAAGAATGCGACCAACCAACGACTCGCCGAGGCTGAGGAGCAACTTGATGGTCTCGAGCGCCTGAATTGAACCAACAATTCCTGGCAATACCCCAAGCACACCAGCCTCTGCGCAACTTGGCGCAAGTTCGGCTGGAGGAGGCTCTGGCACCATGTCGCGATATGTCGGACCATTCTGTGGATCGAACACCGTGACCATGCCTTCAAACCTGAAGATTGATCCGTGCACGACTGGAATACCAAGTTTGACGCTGGCGTCGTTGAGCACATAGCGACTTGGGAAGTTGTCGGCACCATCCACGACCACGTCGTATCCAGCAATGATCTCCATGATGTTGCTCGCGTCTAGCCGCGTGTCATACGTGACTACATCAACATCTGGATTGAGCATCGTCAATGTCTTTTTTGCCGAGTCAACCTTGCGATCACCAATGCGATCAATGTTGTGCAAGATCTGACGCTGCAAGTTGCTGGCATCCACTTCGTCCATGTCAACAATGCCGATTGTGCCCACGCCAGCAGCAGCCAGGTATAAAGCAGCAGGGCTTCCAAGTCCGCCAGCACCCAACAACAACACTTTGCTGGCAAGCAATTTTGCCTGGCCTTCAACACCAACTTCTGGCAACAAAATATGTCGCTGATAACGATTGCGCTGCTCAGCGGTTAATGAGGCAGGAGTGCCCCACTGACGACCTTCATCTTTCCACTTTCCAAAACCACCAGCCATCGAGACAACATTGGTGTAGCCAAGCTCTTGCAAAGTCTTTGCGGCAAACGCGCTGCGCACTCCACCCGCGCAATACACCACGATCGGCGCATCCTTATCGGTGATCTTGCTCTCGATCTGTGCTTCGAGGTGACCACGCGGAATATGGATCGACAGCGGCAATGTACCTTGCTCAAATTCGTCGGGTTCGCGCACATCAAGAGCCAGGGTTGTTCCAGTTGCCAAACGCGCAGCGGCATCGGCAGTGTCTACCTCAACAATTTGTGATTTTGCTTGTGCAAGTAGGTCTCTAAAACCAGCCATATAGGTGACAAATCCTCCACCTAATACCCTACCGTTCTAGTCGGGTTTTGATGCTCAGAGTGAACGGCAGAGCAAGGGCAGCACCTCGGAAATACCAGCATTGATCACTACATCAGCCCGATCATCCATCTCGGTCGGCTGACCATTGACAATGATCAATGCCGCTCCTGCAGCCTTGGCCCTCGGCACCGCGTTAGCGGCTGGGTACACCGACAGCGAGGTTCCCACAGCCAGCAACACATCGCACTCTTCGCTCGCAGTCAACGCTCTACCAATCACGTCGGGTTCGAGCGACTGACCAAATAAAATCGTGTCGCTTTTCAAGATCCCACCACACAACTCACACCTCGGATCCACATCACCAGCGATCACGCGCGCCAAAGCATCCACCATCGGTTTGCGATCCTTGCATCCCCAACAACATGTGCGATGAATAGTGCCATGCACTTCCAGAACATTCTTCGGATCATGTCCTGCACGTTGATGTAGTTCGTCGACGTTTTGCGTAATGATGGCAATCAGGGCACCACGGCGTTCAAGTTCAAGTAACGCGATATGTCCGGCGTTTGGTTGAGGATCATTATCAATCCAACGCACTCTGTTGCGCCACGATTTTTGACGCAGTTCATCATCTTCCAAATAATGAGTCAGGGTTGCTGCGCGTTCTGCATCTGGATCCTTTGTCCATAATCCGTTTGGTCCTCGAAAGTCTGGAATACCAGAATCTGTCGAAATGCCTGCACCTGTCAACACAGTGATGCGCTTGGACGGTTGCAGAATGACCCGTGCTTGATCTATTTTTTCTTGTAATTCTTCGCTTATCACCCTGCCATCTTGCCAAACTCGCGCACACAAATGGGCATGAACGAATTACACATTGAAAAAACCCTTGTTGTGGTGCCCTGGCTAGACCCGATTGTTGATGAAGTCGGGTTCGATGTGTTCTCTCGGTACGCCGAAATGTTTTGGCTTCCCATCATGGGGCCAAGTGCGCTGTGGATTATGCGACGCATTGTGATGGGCTTCGCCGAGTTTCCTGGCGGCTACGAGATGGATACGGAAGAAATCGCACTCGCCGTTGGTCTGTCATTCACACAAGGTGCCAACTGTCCATTTAGTCGTGCATTGCGTCGTTGTCAGTGGTTTGGTGCCGCACAAAGCGTGCATGGTGGCTTGGCTATACGCATCAAACTTCCACCAGTCTCGCGGCGCCAAATACAACGCTTCCCTACTTCACTCAAGCAATCACTCGCAGCGTGGCCAGTTGAATCCACCGACCATCAACAACTTGTTGAGCGAGCAAAACTTGTCGCAAGCGCGTTGATCACTACTGGCGACGACACCAATTTGTTGGAATCTCGACTTACGCGGATCGGAATTCCAGTTGGGATTGCGGCTCGTGTTGCTGGAGAGTTGACCCGCCAAGCCACGGCACAAAGTTCTCCATAAACGCCCAGCTCGTGCGATGCAGAGCCGAAGGTCCATACCCCTGCAACGCGGTGCGGTGTTTTGGGCACGGGTAACCCTTATTGGTCTCAAAACTCCACAGCGAATAGTCGTTTGCAAACTCACGCATCATTCTGTCTCGCGAAACTTTTGCCAATACCGATGCGGCCGACACCGACAACACTGATGCGTCAGCCTTTACTTGTGTCACCACTTGCGAAATGTGCGGTGACACAAAGTCCCATCGACCATCTATCACTGCCGTTGCTTTGCTCACATCAATTTGTTTCGCCAAACTTTCAATTGCCCGTTTGGTGGCCAACCGTTGGGCAGCATTCATGCCCATCGCATCGCATTCGGCGTGAGTCACATAGCCAGTTGACCATGCTGCACACGTTGCTGCCACATGATCAAACATTTCTTCTCGCCTCATTTCAGACAATTGTTTCGAATCACGCGCTCCGCCCATAAGTGCCGCTGCATCGTCGCTCGCAATCACATCACGCGACAACACCGCTGCCCCGATCATCAGCGGTCCGGCCCACGCGCCTTTTCCTACTTCATCAATACCGATCACAATTGACGAGCCCTTGCGCAACAGCACTCGCTCTAATTGGGTCGTTGGTGTTTCTTTCACTGCAATGAAATCTGCACTGCACCGTCAACGAAACTACCTGCACGCCACCAGGCACCGCTCTGCAACAACACTGCCGCAGTTGGTTCGTCTACTGCTGCAAGTAATCCGCCCGAAGTTTGGGGGTCAAAACACAATGCAGTCGCTGCGTCATCGTTGGCAGCATCTACAAAGTTGCCCTCTACATAGTCACGGTTACGCGGGTCTCCACCCGTGCGCACACCGCGCTGTGCTGCTTGCCTCGCACCCGGATACGCCTGCAATAAATGGGCCTCTATGACAAGTGCTACTGCGCTGCGATCGGCCATTTCCCAACCATGTCCAGCCAATCCGTAGCCCGTCACATCGGTTACCGCGTGCACACCAGCGCCAAAACTTTGCAGTTGCTCAGACGCCACACGATTCAGCGTGCGCATCCCAGCAATGGCTGCATCTTTGTCAACATCTGATCCACCAGCAAGTGCCAGCCCAGTGCCAAGTGGCTTCGACATCACAGCAATGTCGCCAACCCGTGCGCCACTCTTGCGGAAAATATGTTTTGGATTGACGACGCCTTGCACGGCGAGCCCAAAAATTGGTTCTGGATTACGAATGGTGTGACCGCCAGCAATACTTCCGCCTGCCTCTACGACCACAAGTGCGGCTGCGGCAAATATTTGAGCGATAGCGGTTGGAGGAAAGTGTTCAGGAAACGCAGCGATATTGACAGCCATCACCACACGGCCACCCATTGCGAACACATCGCTGCATGCATTGGCTGCGGCAATCGCACCAAAATCACTTGGGTCATCAACGAGTGGCGGAAAAAAATCGGTTGTACTTACCAAGGCAACATCATCTGTCACTTGGTACACGGCTGCATCGTCAAAAGGTGCAAGACCGACCAATAGCGCAGGATCAAGTGACGCAGGAAATTCGCTCACCAAGTCGGCGAGCAATGTAGCCCCCCATTTGGCTGCGCATCCACCGCACGATGTCCATTCGGTGAGACGTAACGGCGAGAGGCTCGGCGAATTGCTCGACACGTTGCTCATTAGACAAAGCCTAGAAGCAGCGTCTCGCCGGTTGCTTCAACAGAAGTCCAAGTCGGATCACACTTGCCTGCGGTCAGTTTGATTCCAGCAGGCCCAGCAACTTCCCACAACAATGCAGGTTTTTCGCCATGCCAACGAATACCAAAACTCACCGTATGTAGTGAGCCAGCAGCGACTCGATGACACTCCAGATTTGCTCCCAGCCATAGTCGAGGAATACCACGACCAAAAATTTGCACTGATCCATCGCGCTGCACTGCCACCATTTTTTCTTCAACCCACGCAATAGCGCGAATATCAGTTGGCATGACGTTTGGTGGTTCGGCGCAACTGCTCAAGCGCAACTGTGCAGTTGCCACATCGTCGGCTGCGCGATTCTCGCCCATGCGCGCAAACACAAATTGGGCCGCAAACAATGCGCGCTCTACATCCCACGGCAGTATTGACGCTTTCTTATTATCTTTCAACAGGGTTTCAACAGATTGTGCAAGGCGCGAAGCGTGATCAACACGAATTTGTGCAGATTCGCTGTTGAGTTTCTCGCCCATACGCAACAATTGTTGAAGCGTCAAGATGTATGCAACTGGATCATTGGCGCAATCTCCACCCGCACCAATAGCCCAATCTTCAATTTCATGTCCACTTAAAATCAATGCATCACTGCGCAAGCGCGCAACAAGCGGGGCGACTGCGCCTTCAGGCACGATCACATATCCGGCTTGCTCAACAGCCTTGAGCCATCCCTTTTGCAGTTGTTCAAATGAAGGCAAGCGATCTAAATCAACAACTGTTTTCTCAACAGCGTTTGCGACATGCATTGCCGCGCGTAACGCAACGCGCAACGTGCTGCCGTGCGCAACGGGAAACACCACACTGCCAGCTGGCAACTCGATGCCTTGTGCGCCACGCGGGCTCGGAGTTCGAGATGAAACCACATCTGATCGCGTAAACGCAACTGCGATGGGCAATGTCGATTCGTTCGTGATCTCAATCACTACTAATCCACCCGCATCTGCAACGGCATACACGCGTTGAATTGCATCACCACCCGGGATCCGCAGGCGAGTTTCAATAACAGGCACGCCGGCGCGTCGTGTTTGGCGCACACTTGGCTCCACTGATGGGTCATGCCAGCGGTCGTCGGCAGCAATGTGCCAATCAAGCACAGGGGATCCATCATTGAGTCGAACAGAGCCTCGCTCATTGACAATTGCGTTCCACCCACCGCCCCTGATACCCAACACATGGGCCGCTGGTCGCACGCGTGCACTGAGCGAAATTGACGAGATAACACCTTGCGTATCCGACATTATTCAGACCTAACAGATCTTGACATCAACGCCCGCAGAGAATCTTCGGCGCTCATGGTTCCTTCACATACGAGTGCAACTTGTTCAGCGATTGGCATCTCCACTCCATGTTGCTGTGCCAACTTCACTACAGCAGACGAGCTTTTTACTCCCTCAGCAACCATGTTCATCGAACCAACGATCGCTGCGATCGATTCGCCTTTGCCCAACCGCACTCCCACTTGAGTGTTGCGGCTCTGCATCGATGCACACGTAGCCATGATGTCACCCATGCCTGCAAGGCCCGAAAAAGTGGGCGGTTGCGCGCCAAGCGCAACACCAAGCCGCGACATTTATGCCAAACCACGAGTCACCAGAGTTGCTTTTGCGTTTTCGCCAAAGCCAAAACCCTGCGAAATTCCTGCCGCGATCGCAATGACGTTTTTTACCACTCCACCAACTTCGCAGCCAACTACATCGGGATTGGTGTACAACCGAAACGTGGGACAAGAAAATAAATCTTGTAACTGCGACGCAACCGCATCGTCACTACACGCGACAACACTCGCGGCTGGTTGACCTTGCAATATTTCGTGAGCAAGGTTTGGGCCGCTCAAAACAGCACGTGGGTTATTCGGCATCTCAGACGCCAGCACTTCACTCATCCGCAACAATGTCTCGCTCTCTAAACCCTTAGACAAACTCATAATCGGCACACTGGCGGCCACATGCTTCGCTACCTGCTGTGCAACATGACGAAAACCTTGCGCAGGCACTGCCATCGCAATCACATCTGCGTGTTTCACCAACCGCTCAAGATCCACTGATGCTTCAAGCTCAACGGGCAACATGTAATTGCCCAGATACGCGCTGTTTACATGTTGGGTATTGATCTCTTCAGCCAGCTCCAAGCGCCTCGTCCACAGTGAGGTCGCAGCGTTCTGCGAAACCAATGTGGCGATTGTGGTGCCCCATGATCCTGCCCCCACCACACATACTCGAGTCGTCACAATCGCCAAGGTTAGGCGAGCACGGCTACATCGACACAAGCACCAATAGGCTACGAAAATGGTCGATTCGCACAAATCGTTCCCTCCGTCCGCATCTTCCATTGCCGTTGTCATTCCCATCAAGGCTTTCGAACAGGCCAAAGATCGACTCTCAAGTGTGCTCAGCGCAGATCAACGCGTGCTGCTCGCACGCGCAACTGCGCTTGGCGTTCTCGAGTCTGTGCCTGGCGCACCTGTATTTGTGGTTTGCGACAATCCCGAAGTTTCGCAGTGGGCGACTTCGCATGGTGCCACGGTGGTGTTTCAATCCGGCGCTGGATTAAACGCTGCCATACAAGAAGGCATCAGCGCTGCCCACGAATACGAGCGAGTCATGATTGTGCATAGCGACTTGCCGCTGCCCCACAGACTTCGCGAGCTACTCGACTCGACAGTTGCCTCCAACACGGTCTCGATTGTGCCCGATCGACATCGCGATGGAACCAACGTATTGATCATTCCCCCAGGTATGGGATTCAAGTGCCATTACGGTGCAAAAAGCTTTGCAGCACATATGGCCGAGGCAAACAAACTTGGACTAGTACTTGAAATAATTGAAGATGACGAACTCGCGCTTGACATCGATACACCCGATGACCTGAATGCACTGCCGACTCAGTGGCTTGAGCAACACAACATCACTCGTTTTTGAAATAAAAAAAGATCGAGGGGCTTAAAGCCCCTCGATCTCACAGTTCTCCGAACCGATTTGTTTTTGCCTAAGGCCTTATTTCTTTTTTGCAGCCTTACGCTTTTTGCGCTTGGCTGGTGCCTTCTTAGCGGCCTTCTTAGCCTTCTTGCGCTTTGCTGGTGCCTTCTTTGGTGCCTTCTTAGCCTTCTTGCGCTTTGCTGCCATGATTTTCTCCTTGGTTAGGTATTACTTTTTACGGTTTGGATTCAATTCACTCTTCAGCGTTGAGCTTGAAGTGAACTTCATTGCTGTACTAGCAGGAACTTGAACCGGTGCACCCGTTTGTGGGTTACGGCCAACTCTTGCCTTGCGGTTTGAAGTGCTGAACGAGCCAAAGCCCGGCCATGCAACTTTCTCACCCTTCATCGCTGAGGCTACGACCAGTTCAAAAAAAGCTCCGATTGTCTTTTCGGCTTCCGCCTTGGAGACTCCTGCTTTTTCTGACACTGCATCTATGAGCTCTGCTTTTGTCATTGCTTACCTTGCTTTCTCGGTTTCGGAATACCGCTTCGCCATATATTTGAGTAGGTCTGCCGACAAATTGCAAGCATTGAACGATTCTGCATCCAGTTTTTGAAAGTGAATGCCAAAAATCCTGATTGTCGGAAAATTTGCCTGCATTGCAAAAATTTGTCGATCTTAGGACACAAATTTTCGATCCAAACATCGTCTTGGGTCGCGACAGCAAAGCAGTCTGCTCTGCCGATCCATTTCCTGTGAACACGGGATAACCCATATGGGTATTGAGTTTGCCGACCATCTCGACTGATCAATTTTCGTATTTACGGTCGATTTTTCATCTGCAACACGGATTCATAATGATCTCGTTATCGGCATGGACAATCAGGGAAACTTCATCCTAGAACCAGCGCACAGCCCCCAAATTTTCAGAAATCCCAGACCAAAAAAATATTTTGAAAAAATTTCAAAAAAATTCTCAAAATTACCGAAAATTTCTCGAAATTACGAAAAAGTTCCAGAAAGTCCCCTTGGGAGAAACTCCCAAGTTTAATTTTTGGCAACAACTTTGAACTCCACAGCCATAACGGATTCAGACCGAAGTTGTCAAGCGAGCATCCACCAACATGCTCGGTCGACACAGCACAATAAGCATTGTTGCTTACACATGACTCGCACTCAGAACAGAATCTTGAACGGGGTGAGTCAGATCGCCGACTCTTCAACATAGATTCTGCAACTTCTCGAGCAACTCGAGTTGTACTTGACACTTCCGTTCTTGTTGCAGATCCAATGAGCATGCTCAACTTCGTTGGTTGCGATGTTGTGATTCCACTCACTGTTGTTGAAGAGTTGGACGGACTGAAAACTCGCATGGATGATGTCGGTCGTTCTGCGCGCACCGCACTTCGCACAATTGAAGACTTGCGTAAAAAAGCTGGCGGCTCGTTGGCTGAACCAATGCGAGTGCACGACGGGCCCGACTATGGAACTGTGCAGATCGAGGTCAATGGCATCCAACGCCATCTCCTGATCGAGCATGGCCTCGACCCTGAAATACCTGACAATCGCATTATCGGTGCCGCACTGGGCCAGGCCCGAGTTGCTCCAACCCGCATGATCTCTAACGATGCTGCCCTGCGCATTAAGGCCGCTCATTTGGGGCTTCAAGCCGAAGAGCACCAACCTGTCGGGGCGGGTCAATCCACCAGGCCAATGGGCTGGGTCACGATCGATACCAGCGTCGAAAACATCGACTCGCTCTATAGCAGCGGCGGTATAGAGGTTTCATCGCTCAATACTCCTGGTCCATTTGTAGAAAACAATTTTGCGGTGGTTCGTAGTGGTTCGCAATCTGCTCTTACTCGTTGCGTCAACAATGAACTCAAAGTGCTTCCGCACAATGCTCCCGAAGCATGGGGACTGCGGTCGCGCAGCAAAGAGCAACGTTTCTCTCTCGAGTTGCTACTTGACCCTGAAGTAACCGTGATTGCGCTCGACGGTCGCGCCGGCACCGGCAAAACTGTCATGGCCATTGCTGCGGGTCTCGAACAAGTTGTCGAAGCACGTCGCTACGAGCGACTCGCGGTGTATCGCCCACTTGTGCCTGTTGGTCGTGCCGATGTTGGTTTTTTACCAGGAGATCTCAATGAAAAACTCGACCCATGGATGGCAGCAATTCACGATGCAATAGTTGCTCTCACCGATCAACGCTCAAGTCGCGATGCAGTAGGGCTCATCGACGACCTCACGGATCGCGGTCAACTCACCCTCGAGTCGGTCACCTTCTTGCGCGGCAGATCGCTGCAACAACAATTCGTAGTAGTTGACGAAGCTCAAAACCTCGAGCCAACGACGCTCAAAACGATCCTCACTCGCATCGGCGAGGGCACCAAAGTGGTCTTCACAGGCGACACCAGCCAAATCGATGCCCCCTATATGGGTGAAACAAATAACGCTCTAGCCGTTTTGATACATGCCTTTGCTGGCCAGCGATGCTTTGGGCACGTGACCCTGGCTGCCTGCGAGCGCAGTGAGGTGGCCAGCCTGGCCGCCGAACTGCTCTAGCCAAGCCAATTCGCACCGATTCAAATTCTTTTTGAAAAAGTTTGATATCAAGTAGACATTATTGGTATAAGACTATTTAGTGTGAAATAACGAGATTCAAAGCAATGGAGGTTTCCATGAGCGATTTGTATCAGGATCATGATTCCAGTACCTACGACAGCGAATCCGAGCCGCCAATAGTTCAAGGAACAATAGAGGGGTGGGCACATCTCGCCAATTGCAAGGGCTACGCAAAACTCTTTTTTGGCAAGCCTGCCGAACGTCCTCAAGCCAGAGTACGAAGAGAACACAAAGCCCACTCGCTGTGCATCTCATGTTCCGTTAAAGCCAATTGTCGCTCGTTCGCACGCGACAATCACGAATACGGGTTTTGGGGAGACGAAAACGAAGAGTCTCGACACGAAGCCGGCTTCACTCTGTCATCACCAATTGGCGTTCGCATCACACCAATCGTTCTATAACTGCTGCGACTTCATTGTCCATTATTGCTATGTCGGTTTGACCACGACGAGCCTGCCAAACTAGAAACATGCCTGTTCATTCGATAGCAACAAAAGACATCACCAACCCCGGCGACTACGTCACTCGGTTTATCGAAAACATCGAGCAAAGCCACTTCACTGCAGCGATGGACATGGTGTCAGATGATTGCGAATACGACAATGTGCCCATCACCAAGGTTTTTGGCAAAGAAGCAATGATCCAAATCTTGTCCGACTTCTTGGCTGCCGCCACCAAAGTGGAATGGCTCATTCACCATCAGGTCAGCAGTGGCGACATGGACCACGGTGTAGTGATGAACGAACGCACCGACCGCTTCGAGATGGATGATCGCTGGATCGAACTTGATATCGCCGGACTGTTTGTGGTGAGCAACGGCAAAATCGCTTTGTGGCGCGACTATTTTGATCGCGAGTCGTTTACCAAAGCGCTCGCCGCCAAATAAACGCGCTCGCTGCTAGGCGTAGCGCTTGAGCATCTGAGCAGCCGTTCGCTTACCCAGGTCTTGCAATGCCACAGGCTCTAGCACCTGCACTCCGTCGCCCGCCCGCAACAGCAACCTGGCCAGCCAATGTTCGCTACCAACTGCCATTGTCACAAGCGTGCTGCCATCCAAGTTGACTTCACGCGACATATACGGGTACGACTCAACAACCCATCTGGCCGAGGGCCCAACCTTCAGAGTCACGCGTAGTTCTGCATTATCAAACCATGTAGAGCCGTCGGCTACTCGTTTGGTCGTTTCGTTCGGTGCAGTGAAGCCACCAGTTGTAGTCAACTTTTCGATTCGATCGATCCGAAACTCGCGCAGTTCACCCGACTTGTCGTCGTCTGCAGACACATACCAATGCCCACCGCGCTCGAACACACTGCGCGGAACAATTGTGCGCTCAGATCGTGCAGCAGAGGCTGGCGTGAAATAGGTGATCAACAGATGAGCACCAGGCGCAACCGCATTGCGCAATTCTTCAAGAAATGCAACGGGCTTCAGATCCACCACCACTACCCCGTCGTCAGATGGCAACAACGGACGCAGCTTTTTGAGTGCTGTTGCTAGCGGACCAGATTTGTTGGCACCGGGCAAGCGCATTGCTGCTTTACCCATCACAGTCAAAGCAAACACTTCTGCCGAGTTCAGTTGCAATGGTCGAGAAAACATCAACGGTACTTCGGCGACCACTTCGTCTTCGTCTACAAACACGTCGATCAACGCGTCGGGAGAATATGGTGGCACGCCACACACCGAGGCCATCATGATGTCGTCAATCAGCTCAGCCTCTGTCAACTTAAATTGCTTGGCCATATCCGACAATTTGACCCGTTTGCGCTCCACAAGCCATGGCAGCATCACCATCAAACCGGCCACAATCTCGGTAGCGCTTCGCGGGCCGCGGCGAGAACGTCGAAGAGTCACTAGTTATTCCCCACGATCTGCTGCAGATGATTCACGATATGTTCTCTGACTCGAGGCGGTCCCAATACTTCGGCGCGATCCACCATCGCAAACAACCAGACACGAAATGCGTTCATATTTGCGCAGGGAATTGCAAATTCGATTGGTCCATCACTTCGTTCGCGCAACACTGCACCGTCGCCAAACTCCGCTTTCACGCGTTGTGCAAGCGATACATCTACCAACACCGTGGCGATTGCATCATCACCATCGCCTTCCGTTAGCAACTCCAGTTCGGTTGGCACTGCTTTAGCCAGATCAAAACCATCAGGTCGAGTAAATGACTGTGCCTCACCGTTGGTGATTTCGCCCTCAATCCGGTCAACCCGAAACACGCGTTGGGCGTTGCGCAAGTGATCGAAGCCAACGATATACCAAAAGCCACCGCGCGACAACAAGCCATATGGATCCACTTGGCGTTGTTGGCCCTTATACAAAAACTTGAGGGTTCGATGCTCAACCACACCAGCAGCAAGCGCAGGTAGTTGCTTATCGTCCATTTGAATATTGACGCTTGTTGACGGCCGATCAAGCGCGCGCTCTCCGCCCAGTTTCCACAGCGCCTCGTCACCATGGCTTGCACCAATACGCACGGTGGCAATGGCCATCTGAAGTGCCGAACGCTCGGCTTCGGTGAGGCCAAGATCACCAATTTCGAACTGACGACGATCAATGGTGTACGCGCCTTCGCCGGCTTTGTCGCCACCCAACGTGATCATGTCCATTGGAATGCCAAGCGCACGCAACTGTGCTTTGTCGCGCTCAAACGCAGCACGTGCAGCCGAGTCGCCATCTGGATATTGGTTGACAAGTTCCTGACGAATTTGCTTCAACGTCAGCGGTTGGGTGCGCTGGACGAGCAGTGCCAACAAGTTGATCATGCGCTCGGGTTGCGATCTCTTTACGGCCATGCCCGCAACATTAGATGTTTTATTGGTGTTTGAGATACCACTGCAATAATTGCGAGGTCGAGGCATCTTGATCGCTACTTGGCGCACCTTGCGCAATCTGTTGGGAAATATTTTGTGCTGATTTTTTGCCCAATTCAACTCCCCACTGATCAAAACTGTTGATGCCCCACACGCAACCCTGCACAAATACGCTGTGCTCGTATAGCGCAATCAGTGCGCCCAACGTTTGGGCCGACAATTCACTTGCCATCAGCACTGTTGATGCACGATTGCCCGGCATAGCGCGCTGCGGCTCGGTTGAATCTGCACCAAACGCCAACGCTTGTGCCTGAGCAAGCATGTTGGCCATCAACAAATCATGCGCCTCGTCATGCACGGCAGATGTTTTAGCAAAGCCAATCAAGTCCACTGGCACCACAGAAGTTCCTTGGTGCAGCATCTGCATAAAGGCATGCTGCGAATTGGTGCCAACACTTCCCCACACAACGGGCGATGTTTGTGTTGCAACAGCGGCATTGTCGCTACCCACCTGCTTGCCGTTGCTCTCCATGATCAGCTGCTGTAAATACGGCGCAAACAATCGCAGGGCACTTGAATACGGCACTACGGCTTGCGTTTCACGACCCAAAATCGATCGATTCCACACACTGATCAGACCCATCATCACGGGAATGTTTTTGGCCAACGGTGCGTCGATGAAGTGCTCATCGACGGCGCGCATCCCACTTAAAAAATCGTCAAACACATCAGAGCCAAATGCGACAACATTGGCCAAGTTGACAGCAGAAGAAACCGAGTACCTGCCACCGACCCACGGCCAGATGTTAAACGAGTGCGCAAATGCAATGCCGGCGGATGTGGCGCGCTGCGGCTCTACTGAAACGACTGCACAATGTTGTGCAACGCCCGCATCACCAACTGACTCGGCAAGCCATTGCTGAATAATTCGACCATTCGACAAAGTCTCGGAAGTTGAAAAAGTTTTGGAGCACATCACCACAAGCGTCTGTTGCGCATCGTGTCTCTCAAGCACTTTTTCTACATCGACAGGATCAATGTTTGATACAAACGAGCACAGCAGCGATGGCTTCAGCAAGCACGAAAGTGCATCCCACACCAGTGCCGGGCCAAGATCACTTCCTCCAATGCCGATATTAATGATGTGAGTGAAAGGCTTACCCGTTGCTCCACGAATCTTTCCACTGCGCACGCCAGAGGCAAAGTCGGCCATCGCATGCCGCACATGTTGCACTTCTTTCACTACGTCTATTCCATCAACAATGATTTTATGTGTGCTCGGTGCGCGCAGTGCCACATGCAATGCTGGCTGACCTTCCGATGCATTTATCGGCTCGCCCGCAAACATCGCGTTGCGACGAGTTGACACCGAGGCATCTTGCGCTAACGCGAGCAGGGTCTGTATCACTTCAGGAGTGGTGTTTTGCTTCGAAAAATCGGCGACGATCGAGGAACTGCCAAAGTTCAGATCCAGCGTGTGGTGTTGGGCGCGTTGGGCATCGCGCGCAAACAACTCGCTCAGGGTTGATTGTGGAAGCTCTTTACCAAGAGCTACAAGCTTCTTCCACGAAGATGTGGTGGTGATCACTGTAAACAGGTTATCTCGCTCTCACGAGTAGCATCTTGCACCGTGATTACGTTATGACACCAAACGCACCAGCAACGCAACATGATGCATCGCGACGCATTGCCCAATCTGGCATCACCCTCGGATTTGGCGCATACATCATCTGGGGTCTTGTCACTATCTTCTGGAAACATCTCAAGAGTTTTGATTCATTCGAACTCATCGGTTGGCGCATCACCACATCGACAATCTTGCTCGTTGCGTATATGACAGCCACCAAGCGAATGAAGCCGCTGCTGACAACGATGCGCGACCCACGAACATTGGTGCGTCTTATCGTGGCCAGTATTTTGCTCACCATCAATTGGACGACCTATGTGTGGGCTGTTGTCAACGGCCACGTCATCGAAACCGCACTTGGATATTTCATTGCACCACTG
>JAQCJO010000092.1 GCA_027592925.1 Actinomycetota bacterium
TCCCGTGATGATTGTCTCTGCACGTGAAGCATTAAAAGCTGTTCCATCGAGCCTGCGTGAAGGCTCGTATGCACTTGGCGCGACAAAGTGGCAGGCAATCAGCAAACAAGTGTTACCAGCAGCCATTCCCGGGATCGCAACGGGAAGCATTCTCGGTGTGTCACGCGCATTGGGTGAGTCTGCACCGTTGATTCTGTTAGGCGCGCTTGCTTATGTCAGCTCAAATCCTTCGGGGCTGTCATCTGACTACACGGTGTTGCCGCTCGTGATTATGAAGTACACGCAGGAAGCCCAAGATGAATTCCGCGCAGTGGGCGCTGCAGCGATCATCGTGCTACTGCTGATGTTGGTCAGCCTAAATCTTCTCGCAATTGTTATTCGAGACCGGAGCAGAAAGTCATGGTAGACAACGTGAATAAAGTAATTGACTCTGGTATTTCATTGGCAAATATTCAAGGAGATACAGTTCGGGGTGTGAATATTCGTACCGAAATGTCGCAGTCGGCAAACGGTTCGCCGGCCGCACGAGAGATCATCATGGAGTCGAAGGGTTTGCAGGTTCATTACGGCGATTATCTTGCTGTTCGAAATGTTGACTTACAGATCCATAAAAATGAAATCACGGCCCTCATCGGACCTTCCGGCTGTGGCAAGTCAACCATTATTCGATGCTTCAACCGAATGAACGACCTCATCCCGACAGCGAAGGTGGGTGGCACCATTCATTATCGGGGAGTTGATTTGTACGGACCAGAAGCGAATGCAGGTGAAGTTCGTAGGCGAATCGGCATGGTCTTTCAGAAGCCAAACCCATTTCCAAAATCGATCTTTGACAACGTCGCGTTCGGTCCTCGCGTCAATGGAAAGCCAACAAAAAGCGAAACCGAAGAGATTGTCGAGCGTTCATTGAAGCGCGCGGCCTTGTGGGACGAAGTGAAAGATCGACTGAAGCAGTCGGCGTTTTCACTTTCGGGCGGCCAGCAACAAAGGCTTTGTATTGCTCGTGCCCTTGCAGTAGAACCAGACATATTGCTGATGGATGAGCCTTGTTCGGCGCTGGATCCAATCGCCACAGCTCGCATCGAGGATTTAATGCACGAAATCAAAGGTCAGTATTCGATTATCATCGTCACACACAACATGCAACAGGCAGCTCGCGTAAGTGATCGAACTGCGTTTTTCAATACCGAATTAGATGCCGATGCAACACGACCTACTGGTGTGCTGGTTGAGTACGACGCAACTCGCAAGATTTTTTCTACGCCAGGCGATGAACGCACCGAGCAGTACATCAGCGGAAAGATGGGCTGAGGTCAACCCTTCGTCAGTTGTCGTCACCGTCTTGTTGTTCGCGCAAGAATTTTTCAAACTCCGCGGCCAACGCATCGCCTGTCGGAATGTTTTCCTGGACCCGGCGGTCATATTCGTCCTCAAGCATTGCTAAGTAACTCGTGGTCTGATCATCGCCTTCGATCGCGGCATCGTGCAATTCTTCCCAGCGCTGAATCTCTTCGTACATCTCGCCATGGCTTGTTGGTACGCCCAACACATGCTCGAGTTTGCGCAGTAATGCAGCAGAAGACTTTGGGTGCTGAGCATTGCCCAAATAATGGGGCACACCTACTCGTAACGACACGGCAGTAATGCCTTCGCGTTCGAGTCGTTCGTGAATCACGCCAACCACGCCCGTAGGGCCCTGATACTGCGGTCTTGAGAGCCCAAGGCGCCGTGCAAGCGAAGTATCAGTGGTGCTGCCAAATACGAGGGGAGAACGCGTATGCGGCACGCCATCGGCTGTGGCACCAACCGTTACGACAACATCGCATTTGAGCTTGCGCGCACATTCCACGATGCAGTCGGCAAAGGTTGTCCAGTGCAAGTGTGGCTCGACACCCGAAACCAACACTAAATCTCGCGATCCCTCAGGAAACCGCGTTACCAAAAACTCATTTTCGGGCCAGCGAATCTGGTGGTCACCATCTTCATCGATAAATGTCTCTGGGCGTTCTTGGGTGAAGTCAAAAAATGGGTCTGGGTCGATGGAAGCAACAACGGTGACGGGGCGGTCCTGGATAGCCCACTCCAAAGCGCCCGTAGCCACGCCTGCAACATCAAACCAGCCGCGTAGGGCAACTACGAGAACAGGGTTTCGCAGCGGCTCAAGGGCATCCCAGTCGCCATCCAGCACGTCGCTTACTTGCATTGACGCTCTCGCAATGGTTTCGCTTCACGTGTGTCCACTGTGTAAGCATGGCATCCGTGACAACGCATCAAAACCCCCAAAACCGTGTTTCTGCCCGACTCAGTGCCATTGCCGAATCGGCAACCCTGGCAGTTGATGCCAAAGCCAAAGCGCTCAAGGCCAAGGGTGAGAACGTCATCGGTTTCGGTGCAGGCGAACCAGACTTTCCGACACCAGAGCGCATCGTCGAGGCCGCAGTTCGTGCTGCACGCGACCCAAAGTTTCATCGATATACGCCGGCTGCTGGCTTGCCAGAGTTGCGCGAAGCAATTGCGGTCAAGACAAAGCGCGATAGTGGTTTTGTTTGCGATGCATCACAAGTGCTCGTGACAAACGGTGGCAAGCATGCAGTGTTTGTTGCGTTCGCCGCGTTGTGCGATCCGGGTGATGAAGTGATTATTCCTGCGCCATATTGGACAACGTATCCAGAGGCAGTTGCGCTTGCCGATGGCGTTTCGGTCATTGTTGACACCACAGAAGAAACAGATTTCAAGGTCACGGTCGAGCAACTCGAAAAAGTTCGTACGTCTCGCACCAAAGTGTTGCTGTTTGTTTCACCCGACAACCCAAGCGGCGCGGTCTATACGCCAGAAGAAACTATTGCGATAGGCAAGTGGGCTGTTGAGCACGGCATCTGGGTCATCACCGACGAAATCTACGAGCACCTCACCTATGGCAAACATAAGTTTTCGTCAATGCCAACACTCGTGCCAGAGATCGCCGACAAATGCATCATTGTCAATGGCGTTGCAAAGACTTATGCAATGACAGGTTGGCGAGTTGGCTGGATGATCGGGCCAAAAGATGTGATG
>JAQCJO010000093.1 GCA_027592925.1 Actinomycetota bacterium
TGCAACGACTCTCTCGGGTACGCCGAGCGCGGTCCAGCTCTTAGTCATGAAATTCTCCTCAAATACCTAGGGGGTTTAATTACGGTTGAGGCGAACTAGCGACCCAACACACGACGCAAATAGTCGTTAGTGAACACACCCTCGGGATCGAGACGGTTCCGAACTTCGATATAACGCTTCCATTCAGGATACAGGCGCTCAAGCGCATCTGCTGACTTGAAATGAATCTTTCCCCAATGAGGTCGACCGTCATAATCGCTCATGATCGCTTCAACTTCTCGGAAATACGGCTCATACTTCATACCCTTAAACACGTGTACCGCAATGTACGCATTATCTCTGCCACTGCCAGTTGAAAGTGGAATATCGTCGCCAGCAGTGAAGCGAACCTCTACTGGAAAGTTGAGCAAGAACCCTTTTTCGTCAACCATTTTGCGCACACGGTTGAGTGCCTCAACTACTGCATCTCGCCGAATTGAATACTCCATTTCATAAAAACGCACAATGCGCTTACTCGCAAATATTTGATGACTTGCATTGACATATTCCGTCCTGCCAGTGCTTGGCAGAGCCTTTGACAGACGAGGAATGAGACGTGGGAAAAATCTGCCCACGTAGCAAATTGCGCCAAACGCAATGTTCTCCATAAACATCTTGTTGAACCAAGTCTTGAAACGCGCAGGCGGATCGGCAGGTAGTTGAGTCACATTATTTCGTTTGGTGAGAGCCCAACCCGTATGTGGAATCCAGTAAAACTCGAAAAAGTCATTGTCCGCAATATGCCGTTCGATGTCTGTGAGCAAGGCATCAACGCGCATTGGCTCTTCTACTGCCTGCAAACGAAACGAAGGCACAATTCGCAGCGTGATCGTGCTCAAAACTCCGAGTGCGCCAAGACCAACTCTGCCACAGTGAAACACTTCTGAGTTTTCAGTCGGGCTACAACTCAACACCTCGCCACTTGCGACAACGAGTCGAAATGCTGTGATCTGTGCTGCTAGTCCGGTTCGCAAAGCACCAGTTCCATGAGTTGATGTTGACAATGCTCCCGAAATAGTTTGATATGTCACGTCACCAAGGTTCGGCATCGCAAATCCTGCTTTGTTGAGGTACTTATTGAGGTCACTAATCACTATCCCCGACTCGACAGTTACTTCCATCTTTTCTGCATCAATTGAGACAATCTTGTTGTAGCGAGTCATCTTGACCAGGTGATCTGGAGCCACAGCGATCGCTGTGAAACTGTGCCCCGAACCGACAACCTTTACCCGTTGCTGCAAGGCGGTTGCATAACCAACGACCGCAACGATGTCCGACTCGCATTCTGGTTCGTGAACCTTTAAGGGGTTTGCGCGCTGATTGCCCGCCCAGTTCTTCCACGTGGTCATGCGTTGACCGTTTCCACCGACTTATGAGATTTTTTCCACATCACAACTACTAACAATATTCCAGCAAGCACGGTTCCAACATTAGACAAAACGTGATAACCCACTGCTTTCCGAATAAACCCGCTCGAGAAACCAGCGAGGCCACCACAGAAACTCATCATCAAATCTGCTGCACCTTGCACCCGTACTCGAATCTGTTGATCAATGGAATCCACAAGCAGGCTTGATCCACCGATCAATCCAAAGCTCCAACCAACACCAAGCATCCACAATGCAGGAAATAACAGAACTGGTGAATCGCCGGCGAGCGACGAAAGTACCGTCGCACCCATCAATACCAAAGCGCCCACCTGAATTGTTGTCAACCGACCACGTTTATCTGCAAATCTTCCAACAAGTGGACTAAACGCGTACATGCCAGCGATATGCAGCGAAATTATGTATGCACTCACCGTCTCGTGATCGTGCAGTCTCAGATGCACTGGGGTCATCGTCATCACTGCGACCATCGCCATTTGCGAGATCACCATTGCAATCACCGCAATCTGCGCGTCGCCAGAATTTCGTATCGCCTTCACCGCATCGGAAAAAAGCCTCGTTGGAGCTCCGACATCCGCTTGGCGATTGAGTCTGCCTGCAACCTCAAGCGGATCAGGACGCAATCGAAGTGTTGTATTGATGAGCGAAGTAACGAAAAACACACCAGCAAAAATCCATGGACCGGTGTACTGGCCCCAGCCAAACCAACTCATACCCGCTTGCTCGGCAGGTTTAATCAGCAATGGGCCAAACACAGCACCAAACGTTGCGGCAAACAGAATGCGACTCATCGCACGACCACGCTGGTCAGTTGTAGCCAGATCGGCAGCGGCGTAGCGCGACAGCAAATTTGACGCTTGGCCATTGCCAAAAACGAACAACCCGAACAGAAATATATACAGCGTCTTCGTCTCGGCGCCATAGCCAGCGATAAAACCTCCAAAAATTGCCAGCAAGTAACCGACTTGCAGTCCATTACGTCTGCCACGAACATTCATCAGCCGAGCAAGCATCTGCGACATAAATGCAGTACCCATCGTCACTGTTGCCGAAGCGATACCACCCCATGCAGTTGTTTGCCCAAGGATGTCTTGAATAACGAATGCGCCAACAGTTACCGCCGCTGCCAGTGCAGCAGAGCCCGCAATCTGGCTCAGAACCAAGACGCGCAATGTGCGCTTCTGAATCTCGGCGATCTCGCTAGTTGTGTAGAGCGTAACTATCTCATGATCGTAGGTGATTACTCACTCGGTCCTGCGTCCAAACTCTTGTGTCGAAGAGGGGACTTGAACCCCTACGCCCTTTCGAGCGCCAGCCCCTCAAGCTGGTGCGTCTGCCATTTCGCCACTCCGACGTGGTATTTCTTGAAACCCTTTATGCGAGGAGTAAACCCAATGCCACAACCGTAAACACCCACACGAGTGCGAACACTGTGGTGATGCGGTTGAGATTGCGCTCTGCTGCGGCACTACCTAATGCAGCAGAACCCCCACCACCAAACATGTCGCTGAGCCCGCCGCCGCGACCGCTATGGAGCAACACTCCAACGATCATGGCGAGCATGGAAACCACGTTGACAACGATGGTGATGACTTTGATGAACTCTCTCACGGGCTAAATCATACCG
>JAQCJO010000028.1 GCA_027592925.1 Actinomycetota bacterium
CCTGTGCCAGGGCGCTTCACCCAAATATTTGATTCGTCTAAAACGTCTCCGGGACTGACGGGTGCGATTGCGACTACTGACGCATAAGCGAAATCAATAGTTGGCTGCTCGCCACCAAGAACTGTTTTGGAACCGCCGCTAGCAGCATGAACAATTTTGGAACCCTCAACGAGTTCGCGAAATCCAACGGGGTCAACTGAAATCTCGATGTCTTCGCCGATCCATTTCATGTCGCTCGTGAAGTGGCGCTCGATGATCGACGCACCAAGGGCAACGGCGGCAAGAGAGGGCAGGTTGGACAGTGAGTGATCTGAAATACCGATAACCGCAGTAGGGAATTCGTTGCGCAGTTGAATAATGCTGCCAAGGCGAATGTTTTCGTATGGGGTTGGATACATACTCGTGCAATGCAACAAACTGAATTGCGAATTTTCTTGAACAAGAACATCGACAGTTCGACGAACTGAATCCATGTCATTCATGCCCGTGCTCACAATGATGGGTCTGCCAAATCGAGCGATGTGGCGAACAAGAGGGAGATTGTTGCACTCACCCGAGCCGATTTTAAATGCTGCGACATCAAGTGCGTCAAGCCGATTTGCAGCTTCACGCGAAAAAGGAGTTGAAAGAAAAATAAGACCGCGGTCTTCGGCATGTTTTTTGCACGCCAACTCTTCGGCCTCCGACAGCGTGCATTGTTCCATGATGTCCCAGATGGAGCGAGTGGAGTTGGCTGGGATGACATTGTTCGGAATCATTTCATCGTCGACCGAATGAGATTGAAACTTGACACATTCTCCACCGGCATCAGCAACATCATCAATCATCTGAATAGCGCGCACAATGTCACCGCCGTGATTGATGCCAATTTCGGGAATCACAAACGGCGCGTATGCATCACCGATCTTGCGAGATGCGATTGTCAGTTCGCGGACGTTCATAGTCATGATTGGGTCCTTATTTGAGCAGGCTCGTTGTTGTTGTAACCAAGTACGCAAGAACAACAGAAACAATCAATGCCAGCATGGCCCCCACTACCAACGAACCCACACCAAGCTGAGATGCCGCGTTGATGCGTTGCTTCTGATCCGGCTCTCCATATAGAGGAGTATTTATCGTCTTTTGAGTATCAACCCGAACAGCCGAACCCTGTTCTGGCGTGGCAGGCTTAGAGCGACCCACCAACAAGATGGCGCCAAGTGTCAGCACAACAATCAATAAAGTTCTGACGGTGGTACCAGCAACTGAAGTAGCCACAGAAAGAGCGATGAGCGAAGAAAACAGCACCACGATGGATAACAGCGTACCCTTCCCGCCGCCGTCCGTGCAGAGCGCCCCGCTGATTGATTGCAGTGTGAGCGATACTGTGCGCATTAATCGTCGTCTGTGGTGGGCATTGCCGATACTCACGATTGCTTGGATCGGGCTTGTCGCGGTCATTGCTGCATCACTTACTCCACTCAAATTATGGGAACTTGCGCCGGGTTCGGCTGAGCAAGTCTCGAATCGATTGAGTTTTGATAAGACGGCACTCTCAAAAGTGATGCGCTATCCAGCAAAAACCCCCGTGCTTTTTGTAACCGCATTTGGCAGCAAACTCAGCGCGCTCGATGCATTTGCTGGTGCGCTTGATGACGATGTTGATGTTCAGACGTATAAAGAACGGTACGGAACATCGACACCGTCTGAACAAAAGCGCCTTGGTTATCAATCAATGACGACTGCCAAACAGATTGCCGAATATGTTGCCTATACGAGACTTGGTTTAGACGCATCGTTTGTGTATGGAGACCTGATTGTTAAAGAACTCGTGTGCCTCGATAATCCCGGTCCGCTCAGTGGATGCAAACAATTACAACTCGGCGACACCATTACCGCATTGGACGGAGAGCCAACACCTACATTGCTTGAACTTTCGCCTTTGATGGCAGGTCGTGCACTGGGTGACATCGTGACACTGACTATCAAACCGGCTGATACAACAGATAGTTCATCGGCAGAGGTGATGAAAAGAATTCAATTGATTGCTGATCCCGACACACCAACTCGACCGATCATCGGGTTCATTCCTGCCGACACTCGCACCGTGCAACTTCCATTTGAAGTTGGCATTGATACCGACCAGATTGGTGGACCGTCTGCTGGGCTCGCGTTTACGCTTGCTTTACTTGACGAATTGACACCCGGAGACTTGATGGGTGGCGTAAAAGTTGCAGCCACCGGCACAATTGAAGAAGATGAATCTGTTGGAGCAATTGGTGCACTCGCACAAAAGGCGGTTGCCGTAAAAGCTGCTGGAGCAAAGGTATTTTTGGTACCAAAGGGACAAAGTGAAGAAGAATTGGCTGCCGCGCGACGCGCAGTTGGGTCGTCAGTGCGCATCGAACCCGTCGCCAATTTGACCGAAGCGCTTGCAATTCTCGAATCGCTTGGGGGCAGCGGCATCAGCAATGCCACAATCGAGCTCTAGCAAAGGCGTACTCTTGTTCGCATGGCGATTTCTTTTTCGCGCCCCGACCCGTCCTCGCCGGCGGCAGTTGGCTCGGCGCAATTCACGGTCACACGACGTGGCTTTGACACAGAAGAAGTCCGCGATTTTTTACGTAGTGTTTCAGCCGAACTAGGTCGGTTGCAAGAGCGTGAGCGCTTTTTGGAAAGCGAATTGCGTGCGATGCAGACCCGCGGCATGTCTGGACCAGGAGTGCTCGACGAAGAAACTGTGACTGCACTGCTGGGCGAAGAAACAGCACGAGTACTCACCGTTGCTCGCGAAGCCGCTGCCCAGATGCGAGTGCGTGCTGCCGAGGCCGCAGAGCGTTTGGTACGCGAAGCCAATTCTGATGCAATTCGCGTTCGCGAAGATGCCGATATTGAAACCTCGCGACGTCGTAGCGACGCTGTGTCTGATGTGGAAGCCGAACTTGAATTGGCCAAGCAACAAGGCCGCGAGATGGTCAATGAGGCGCGCGAATATCGCGAAAAAGTGTTATCTGAACTTGCTCGCCGTCGCGAACTGGCTCGTCAACAAATTGAACAATTGATTCATAGCCGCGACAGGTTGGTGAATGCATTTGATAGGGCCCGCCTTGCCGCCAATGACGTAGTTGGAGATCTTGCCGAATTTGATGATTTGTCAAACGAAGTGGCGCACGCAACTGGAATAACTAAACCAGTCAGTGAAAACAGCAACGGTTTTGTTGACCACACGCAGGATCCCGAGGCCATTCCACAAAAAATGGCCGGCACTCAGGTGACTGATGTTGTGGAAGAAGAAATAATGGAGGAGCTGGTTGCAGACGATGAGATTATTGAAGAAGTGATCATTGAAGAAGTAGTTGAAACAACCATCACTTCGATTCACGAAGAACAAGCTGGCATGTCTGATCATCCGTCTACAGATGTTCCTGCTGTAGAGCGCATGGCAGAAGTAGTGCAGCTCTTTGGCAAGAAGCGTCGTGAAGCAACAATTACGTCAGTAGTTGCACCAACAACAACTCTGGAGCCAGAACCGATTGCCAAGGTTGAGACGCCGAAAATCGTTGATGTAAAACCTCAGACGTCCAAGACACCAGCAAAGACACCAGCAAAGACACCAGCCAAGAAATCAGTCGACGATCTGTTTGCGAGTTTGCGCAAGACATCAACCGCTGAAGTTGCGCGCACCGCCACGCCAAAGGCGGTTGTTCCAAAAGTAAAAGCCGTTGTTCCAAAGGTCGACGGATCGGTTTTCGTCCATCGTGACGAAGTGTTGGCACCAATCATTGTGACACTGACCAGCAAAATGAAGAGAGTGCTTGCAGACGAAGAGAATTCAATGCTTACTTACTTACAAGGTAAAAAAGCAGCAGTGGCGCTCGAAAAAGTTTTGCCCGAACCTGCCTCGCATGTGCAGGGTTATGTAGAAGCAATTGCTGAAGATGTGATGTCGGCTGCAATGGGTGGTGCAAAAAGTTTGTCGTCAAGTTTGAAAGCAGACCTTCGTCGGAAAGTGACGTCGTCGGCAGTTATGCAGGTGATGTCAAAAAATATTGATGATGTATTGGTACGCCCGCTACGCGACCGAATTCAGCGTTGTGTCGAGCAGAGCGACGGAGATCGCGAAGAGATGTCAAAACTCATTCGCAGTGTGTACCGCGAGTGGAAGATGCAGCGTGTCGAACAACACATCGGCGACATTGCTCGCTTGGCTTACAGCCGCGGCGCATACTTAGTGCTTGATCAAGGAACATCGGTGTGCTGGATGGTGGATCCAAACGGGCCACCCTGTGCTGACGCCGAAGACAATTCGCTTGCGGGCACCACTGCGCATGGAGCCGATTTTCCAACCGGTCATTCGCATCCGATTGCACATTCTGGTTGTCGCTGTCTAGTTACGCCAATAGACGGGTAATCTTGTTGGGGTGCGAAACCCCTCAGACTTACCCCCACGCCAGCCCCGCCGATCTTCGACAGGCGGTTTTAAAATCGCCAAACCAGGTCGAAGCCGAATAGTTGCGAGTGTTCTACTCGGGGCACTTGTCGCACTGTTTATATCTGGCAAGAGCATTGCTGCTTTCTATGTTGATGTGCTGTGGTTTGATGCACTCGATAAGACAAACATCTACTGGTCGATTCTGGGAACCAAGGCTCTCCTCGGTGCAATTTTTGTAGCAGCTTTTGCTTTGATATTGATTTTCAACATGTGGCTTGCAGATCGCATCGCGCCAGATTTCATTCCGCCATCGCAAGAGGAGCGAGCACTCGCGGCCTATCGACAAATAGTGGGCAAGCGCCAATGGCTCCTACGCATTGTTGTAGGTGTAATTCTCGGACTCATGGTGGGGTTGCCAGCAATGTCGCAATGGCAAGACTGGATGTTGTTTGTCAATCAGCAATCTTTTGGCATCAAAGACTCGCTCTTTAATCAAGACGCGAGTTTCTATGTATTTCGCCTTCCATTTCTGGGGTTTGTTGTCAACTGGCTATTTGGCGCATTGATTTTGATCACGCTTGTGACCACTGCGATGCATTACCTCAATGGCGGTATTCGACTGCAGAACCTTGGCAACAAAGTGACACCATCAGCAAAGGCCCATCTATCGGTGATGTTGGCCGCACTTGCGCTAGCCCGAGCTGGAGGATATTGGTTGTCGCGCTTTGATCTCTTGGGCTCGACTCGCGGTGTTGTGCAAGCTGCTACTTATACAGATGTAAACGCCCAGCTCCCAGCCATCAATTTGATGATCTTGGTATCGATCGCAGTTGCACTGTTGTTCTTGTACAACGTGCGACTCAAGGGCTGGCGCATTCCCGTGTTGGCCACATTGATGTGGATGGTTGTTGCAATTGCAGCCGGAACTATTTATCCCGCACTCGTGCAGCGTTTTTCTGTGCAGCCAGATGTGAGCACGAAAGAACTTCCATACATTGCCACCAACTTGGAAGCAACGAAGCATGCGATGAATCTGACCGATATTGTGCGTGAACCACTCACGTTTGGTTCGCTCAGAGCTAGCGATGTAACTGCCAATGATGCACCACTCAAAGATGTTCGACAACTCGACCCTTCAGAGATGCGTGACCGCTTTGCACTTGATGAAGGCAAGACTTCGTTTTATACTATTAACGACCTAGACGTTGATCGATACGCAATTGACGGTCGATTACAGCAAGTAGTTCTTGGCGCACGAGAACTCAACAGCGCTGGAATTCCTAACCGCACATGGGTTTCACGCCACTTGATTTATACACACGGTTGCGGAGTTGTTGCTGCACCAGCCAGCAGAGTGACAACAGATGGTCGGCCAACATATGTAGATCTTGGCGTTACTCGGCCGCAGTTGTATGTGGGTGAAGGTCTCAATAACTATGCGATTGTAGGAACGAAGCAAGTAGAACAGGCTTGTCCAGATCTTAAACCCGAGGCATATACGTCGACCGGTGGAGTTGCACTGTCGTCAACATTGCGCCGTGCCGCATTTGCTGTTCATTTTGGTGAGTACAACCTGTTCGGTTCTGGCCTCGTCACCCCAGAATCTCGTTTGATGTGGGTGCGCAATATCAAAGACCGCGTGGAGAAGATTGCTCCATTCTTGCGCTACGACGCAGATCCATATCCAGCAGTTGTCGATGGCAAGGTTGTTTGGATTTTGGACGCATTCACCACAACCAGTCGTTACCCAAATGGTCAGTCTGCAAATATCTCGCAACTCACACCAGGGTCCGGGCTCAATGCATCATTCAACTATGTGCGCAACAGTGTGAAAGCGGTAGTTGATGCGTATTCGGGTGAGATCACGATGTATCTCGTCGACTCGAATGATCCCATTGCCGCAACATGGAGCAAAGCATTTCCTAAATTGTTTACCCCAGTTTCAAAAGCATCCGCCGACCTTGTTTCGCACTTTCGTTATCCAGAAGACCTATTTAGAGTTCAAACAAATGTCTATGGTCGATATCAGTTTGACGACGCAACATTGTTTTTCAATCGCGATGCTGCATGGAGCGTTGCGCAAGCATCATCTACTTCAGCAGACGCAGCAACGGGTGCCATCGGTGCCTCCGGTGGACTGCTGTCGCCAGACCAGATCGATGTCCAAGATGCGAACGTTGTGCGATTTGAGCCGTACTACACGATGTTCCACGCTCCTGGCTCTTCCGATACGAATGGAACGTTCTCATTACTGCGCCCATTCGTGCCATTCTCGTCTGATGACACACGAAAAGAGTTGCGTGCGTTTATGGTCGTGTCAAGTGACCCAAAGTCGTACGGAAAAATTACTGTTTATGAAATAAATGATCCATTGCCAGAGGGCCCTGCCACTGTCGCTGCAGAATTTGGCAGCGATCCAACTGTCTCACAGCAGGTGACACTTCTCGATCAACGCGGATCGCGCGTGGTGTTTGGAGACTTGCAAATTGTTCCCGTCGGCAAAGGTCTCATATATCTCCGCCCGCTGTATGTGCGTCCAGACGATGCGAATGCACGTCAGGTTTTCGTCAGGAAATTCTTGGCGTTTTACAACAACAAAGTTGTAATCGCAGACGACTTGACTGCTGCTGTTGCAAAGTTGTTCCCCGGGTATACCGGCAATTTGGGTGACCAAGTGAGCGATGGTTCGGTGTCAACACCAACCGATTCTTCCACTACTGCGACAACTGTCCCATCTGGTTCCCCAACAACTGTTCCATCGAGTGCAGTTGATGCCGGAACACTGACGGCAGCACAACAACTTGCTCAAGCAGAAATCTTGTTTGATGAAGCAGACGCAGCATTGGCTCAGACTCCGCCAGACTTCGGTACGTATCAAACCAAACTTGCTCAGGCTCGCGAACTTGTTCGTCTTGCACTCGCGCAAGTTGGTGGCTGATAAAAACTCTTGCGCTTACTTGATTCGGCTGAAGTGTTCGGCTAGAGCGGCCAAGTCTTGACGGAAGGCGATTTCATAGCGAGCTTGCTCGTTAGCAATACGGATCTGGCTTACGCGTAGCTGCTCGAGTGCGGTTGCAGACATGGGGTCAGACTGTTGTTCAGCGAGCGATTGCATCTCGTTTCCCAACTCGTGTAGTTGGTTGGAGAGCTCGGACGTCATGTTGGTGAGACGCGTATCAATCACGACAAGTCGTTGATCGAGACCATTCGTTGCAGCAGTGATCAACGAAAGTTCATTGGTGCGTTTTGTTAGTTCGCTGCGCAGTTGCTCGAGTTCTGCACGCAATGCCTCCAAGTCACTTGCGCTTGCCTTTGGAGTTCGAGAAAAGAGTGCCATATAGAGATGTTTATCCGTATCGGTATTGGTATTGAGGTTGCCAAGCTGGCATCCCGCTCGCTACCGTACAACCTCTACGACGCGGGGTGGAGCAGTCCGGTAGCTCGTCGGGCTCATAACCCGAAGGTCACAGGTTCAAATCCTGTCCCCGCCACCAGTAAGTAAAAGGCTCACCGAGAAATCGGTGGGCCTTTTGCATTTTGGTTTCAGAATTCGATTGGTAGCCTGCTCCCATGTCAACTTCCAAGCCTTCAATCACCATTCCTCAACAGCCTGCGCCAACCGAACTCGTCATTGACGACATCACGGTTGGGACTGGTGCAGAAGCACTCAATGGCAAAAATGTCTCGGTGCATTATGTAGGTGTTGCATATAGCAACGGCAAGCAATTTGATGCGTCGTGGGATCGCAATGAGCCATTTGAATTTCGTCTAGGCAACGGACAAGTAATTGCTGGATGGGATCAAGGCGTTGCTGGTATGAAAGTCGGCGGACGTCGCAGCCTTACTATTCCGGCGCACTTGGGATATGGAGATCACGGCGCAGGCGGCGTGATTAAGGGTGGAGAAACTCTGGTATTTGTTGTTGATTTGCTTAACGTTTTCTAAGGGCTGATCGCAAAAGTTCAACGGTAGACTTGTATCAACTAAAGATGCGCACAACAACAACGTTGTGTGCTCAACGAATTGGTGTGTAATGAATATCTTGGTAATCGGAGCAGGTGGCGTAGGTGCCTCAATGGCGTCTATTGCAGAGACCCGATCGTTCTTTAAAACCTTTGTCTTGGCTGACATTTTACTGAGTCGGGCCGAAGAGGCAATTGCATTGCTCGATGACTGCTCAAAGTTTGTTGCAGAGCAGATTGATGCTCGTGATCGCACGGCAATCTCAGCACTAATCCACAAAGTCAAGGCCGACGTAGTCGTTAACGCATGTGATCCACGTATGAATGAACCAATTTTTGGTGCTGCATATGATTCGCACTGCAACTACATCGACATGGCGATGAACTTGAGTGCACCGCACCCAACGAACCCTTACGAAGAAGTGGGCGAGCCGCTGGGCAAGAGCCAACTGGACGATGATGCCAAGTGGCGCGAGCGCAATATTTTGGCACTCGTGGGTATGGGTGTCGAACCAGGACTCAGTGATGTCTTTGCTCGCTATGCCGCAGACAACCTGTTTGACACCATCGACGAAATAGGTGTGCGCGATGGATCAAACCTGTCAATTGATGGCCTCGACTTTGCGCCAACATTCTCAATCTGGACAACGATCGAAGAGTGTCTCAATCCACCAATCGTGTGGGAAGCAGAGCGCGGTTTGTACACCACCGACTGCTTCAGCGAACCCGAAGTGTTTCACTTTCCTGCAGGCATCGGACCATACGAGTGTGTCAACGTAGAACACGAAGAAGTATTGCTGATTCCTCGCGAGATTGATTGCAAGCGCGTCACATTCAAATACAGCCTTGGCGCCGAGTTCATTGACTGGCTGAAGACGTTTGCGTACTTGGGCCTCGACAGCAAAGAGCATGTACGAGTGGGCGACGTTTCGGTATCGCCCCGTGACGTGTTGGCAGCGGTGTTGCCAAACCCTGCAAAACTTGGCCACTTAATGCACGGAAAAACCTGTGCCGGCACATGGGTACGCGGCACGTACGACGGCAGTCCTCGAGAACTTTACCTGTACCACGTTGCTGACAACGAGACCACGATGCGCGACTGGGGTTCACAAGCAGTGTTGTGGCAAACCGCAATCTGTCCAGTAGTCGCACTTGAACTGTTGAGCAACGGCAGTTGGAAAAATACCGGTGTTCGTGGAGCCGAAGCGTTTCCGGCAGATCCATTTCTCAACTTGCTCGGTGAATACGGCGCGCATCACGGCATGGTCGAGATGGGCACTGGCTTATGGCCAAGCCCAAAACCAACAGGGCAACCTGGTTGGGATCGCCCAGTAAAGCGCGCTATCCGTTTGGGGTAGTAGTGCACCGCTTGCAGAAAATTATTTCTTTTATCGCAATTATCTGCGCAACTGCGTTGATGTGGTCGGACACAGCAATCAAGTGGTGGACAAACATCGTCAACTTTTTTTTGCGCGTAAACCATGATGCAACGACTTCGGTGATGAACAACAGACCAGCAGGTGATGCCGACTTGCATGCAGTCATTTGGGGAGCATGTGCAGTGCTGGTAGTGATTGCGTGGACAACGCACTGGAAACGATTAGTTGCACTTGCATTGCTTGCAACATGGACAATTCTTGTGGAGATTACTCAACCTTGGTTTACTGATTTGCGAGCACGTCAAGCCAGTGACCTGATTGGCAACGTTGTTGGAATTGGAATCGTCGTGGCGGTCTTGCAACTCGCTCACATGCGAAAATCGGTTGCTAAATAGCTGGTCCCATATCGCCAGCAATGTAGTGCTTGCGGCACAACAATTCGTAGCGCACGTCGTCACCGAAGAGTGGCTCACTTGTGGTTTTGTCGGTGTCGCCAACAACGACAGTCTCTCCTTCGTACACAATCTTTCCATTAACTAAGCGAGCATTATTGTTGGCGCGCTGACCGCACCAGCATCTCGCCTCTACTTGCATCTCTACGCGCTGGTCGGCAATTTCGAGCATGCGCCTTGTTCCCTCAAAGAGCAAACCGCGAAAATCGGTGATCAAGCCGAATGCGAAGACATCAACATTCAATTCGTCAACAATCTGAGCAAGCTGATCGCATTGTTCGAGCGTGTAGAACTGTGCTTCATCGCAGACGATAAACGAAATCGGCATATGCGACTGAGCAAGTTTGACAAGGTTGAGCCCTGGACTCATTTCAATTGCAGGTGCAGAAACACCGAGTCGACTTGTGACTTGTGAACCATCACGATCGAGTTTGGTGAGCAACAAACCAGGCACGCCACGCGACGACAGATTGTGATGGATCTGCAGTGCAAGGGTGCTTTTGCCCGAACCCATCGTGCCAAAACTGAATCGCAACGTAGCCATGTCGCCAAGAACCGTAGTCCGCAATGCACCCACTATGCACCCACTATGCACATGGCAATAGGGTGTAGGTAATGGACGCGCGAAAACTTGCTCAGATGATTGATCACACGCTCCTTGCCCCAGAGGCAACAATGGCCGATGTGGAGCGTTTGTGTGCCGAAGCAATTGACCTCCAGGTTGGGGCAATATGCATCTCGCCTTCACTCTTGCCGCTCACCAAAGGCCTTTTGCCATCGTCGATCAATACCGCTGCTGTCGTGGGATTTCCGTCTGGTGCCCACAACCCTGTAGTCAAGAGTCGTGAAGCACAACAAGCGTGTGAGCATGGCGCCAACGAGATCGACATGGTGGTCAACTTGGCGTTGGTGAGTAGTGCCAATTGGTCGGCAATAACTGATGAAGTGTCGGCGGTGCGCGCGGCCATCTCATCCGACGTCATTCTCAAAGCGATCATCGAATCGGCGTTGTGGAGTGACGAGCAGATTATTGCTGTGTGCTCAGCAGCAGTGCAAGGTGGCGCCGACTTCGTCAAGACATCGACGGGATTTCATAAATCGGGTGGTGCGTCAATCGCTGCTGTGCAATTAATGAGAAAAACCGTTGGAGAATCTATTGGTGTGAAGGCAAGTGGTGGTATTCGCACCTACGCCGATGCAGTAGCAATGATTGAGGCCGGAGCAAGCAGAATCGGAGCATCTGCATCGCGAGTTATTTTGGCGGAGGCTCAATGAAACGAGTGATTGCGGTGGCAGTGTTCACATTCTCGATTATGGGAAGCGCGAGTGTTGCATCAGCCAGTGACGGTTCAATCGGTGAAACCACGACTACTACTACGACGACTACTACGACGACGACTACGCCTGTACTTGTCGAAACGGCGCCAGTGCCAATCAAGTCGGGTACTGGTCGGCGGATCGTGTACGCCAATCGTCAACAACGCGTGTGGGTCATCAATGCTGACAACGAAATAATCCGTACCTTTCCTGTTTCGGGCATGCTCGGCCAACCAGGCAAGGGAACTTTTAGAGTCTTCAGCAAGTCACCAACTTCATTTAGTCCTAAGTTTGCGGGTGTCACGTTCCGTTTTATGACACGGTTTGCAATTGGTCGCAATGGTGGAAACATCGGTTTTCATGAGATACCAATTCGAAACAGCAAACCAATGCAGACCGTCGACGAACTTGGAGCGTTTAAAGGGAGTGGTTGCTTGCGGTCGAGCACAAAAGATGCTTTGTTTATTTATCGGTGGGCCACGCTTGGCACAAAGGTTGTTGTAGTTCCTTAGCTAGAAGCGAGCCATTTCCGATTTGAGCAAGTCAAGACCAAGGTTGCCCAAATCGAGTCCATGTGCGTGCCACTGACGCAAGTCAAAAGCAGAGCCATGCTTTTTGCGAGCGTCATCACGCAAATCGAGCCACACTCGCTCACCGAGTTTGTAGGAAATAGCTTGACCTGGCCAGCCCAAGTAGCGATTGATTTCAGAACGATTAAACGCATCGTCGCTTGATGACCGAGCACTCAAGAATTCGAGCATTAGCTCTGGTGTCCACGCCTCACCTGGGTGCCAAGGCCATGAAGCAGGAATAGTGAATCCACAATGCATGCCAATGTCGATGACAACGCGTGCTGCACGGAACGCCTGTGCATACAAATAACCAAGTCGATATTCGGGATTGGCGAAGAAGCCAAACTCGTCCATCAATCGCTCTGCGTACAGTGCCCAACCCTCGCCATGACCAGACACAAATGTGTTGCGTTGAAAACGCGAGAGTTTTTCGGAATTGATTGTGGCAATTGCAACTTGCAGGTGATGGCCTGGCACGCCTTCGTGGTATGCAGTCGTTGGTTCGCTCCAACGTGGAAACACTGTGCGACCATTTGTTGGATACCACGTGCGACCGGGACGACTTAAGTCTTCACTTGGCCCTGTGTAATACATTGCTGCTGCGCCCCCAGGAGGAGAGATCATTGCCTCGACTCGCTGGATTGATTGCGGAATTGAAAAATGATCCTTTTCGATCAAAAACTCCATTGCGTCGTCCATGATTTCTTGCAGCCAATTGCGCAATCCATCTTCACCGACAATTGATCGAGCAGGGTCGGTGTCAAGCAGATGACGTACTTCCGCGAGTGACGCACCTGGCTGGATCTCTTGTGCCACGCGTGCCATCTCTGCATCGAGACGCTCTACTTCGCCCCAGCCCCACTCGTACGCATCGCGGGCCTCAACATTCATGCCCATGAAACGGCGTCTAGCTAACGCGTGACGATCTGCACCAACACCATCGTGGGCATCCGCAATCGGTGCGTACTCGTTGCGTAGATAATCAGATGTTTCACCCAGTGCCTTTGAAGCAGCCTTCGCTGCTGTGCGCAGTTGATCGATTGGCGCACCGGCAACTGAAGCAGCACCTTCAACGAACTGTTCAAAAAATGCTGGTGCAGTGCCACGGCCCGCCCAAGCGCCCAGTTGCTCAGCCGATGCAAGCACTTGTCTGCGTTGCCCAAGTGAACCTCGTTGCGCACCGAGTGCCCACGACTCGCGCATGCCAGCAAACGCCCGCGGCACTTGAGACATGCGCTCTCCAATTACCGACCATTGCTCGGCCGTACCTGTTGGCATCAAATCGAAAATTGAACGGCCCGCATCGACGTCGCCTGCGATGACGCGAATGGATCGAAGATGTTCATTGGCCGCGTATTCAAGCGTGCCCATCTCGAGCGACTCGCGCAGTACACCCGCAGCCAAACGATCTGCATCGGCAGAAGCATCAAGCGCATTGAGTTGCGTCAACACATCGTGATCAAGTGCTGCACGAGCATCGTGACCAGCAGGCGAGAAGTCGGTCATCTCGTGGTCGTGGCCAGGAATACCCATATACGTTGCGGCACCTGGGTCGAGCACGGCAAGGCGATCGATGTAACTATCTGAAAGTTTGTAGATCGGTGAAGTCATGAACCGATGCTACGGGGTTGCGAATGAGATGCCGAATTAGCTGGTGCGGTCTGGTCCGTGATCGTCGATCTTGCCAATAACGATGGTCTTGTTGGCATTGTCGACATACATATAGACACGAATGAGCGAACGGTTTTTACCCCGTCGCAAGTGCGCACCAAGCAGCACTGACTTGCCTTCGTAGGTGACGGTGTAATACGCAGCATGTTTTTGTGCGGTGTCACGCGCAATATTTGGCACGTAGTCGAGGTTGTATTCATCGCGCATATACGAACCGAGGCCCGCGCTCGAAGAAAACTTGTTTGACCGCCAGGCCTGCACAACCAGGTCGAGCTTTTTCAGATCGGTCAAAAGGCGCACTGGATCTGGGCCTTGTAGCGCGTCGGCGGTTTCGAATGAAGACTTTAAGAAAACGAGGTTGCGACATTCTTTGGATGCTTTGTGCACTGCGTCCAGCACAGTTCTGGGGATCGCACCCGGAGCTTTGCGATCGAGTTCAGCTTCAAGATCGAGCTTTTGCAAAATGATTGCATCTATATTTTCGCGCAAGCGTGCGTTATCTGCAGCTAAATCGTCAACTTGTGTTTCACGCTCATCCAGGTCGTCAACGAGCGCATCGTTTTGTTCGTCTGATTCGGCCAACAATTCGTCGAGCTGATCAATATGGAATTGCTTCTCATCAATTTGCTTCGTCAGGAGATCGATAGTTTTCTTGAGCGAGTCGATGTCAGCACCAATCTTTGTTTCGGCAGCAACAGGAATCTGAACTTGCCGGCCCAAAGCCGCACGCGGTGGTGCCTGAATTGGTAACTCTGGCTGCATGGTCGCTGCGTCAATAATCATCGCAGCGATTTGTTCACGTTTGGGTTGAGACGTCGCAACCACAGTTGGCTTGACAGGTTGTGGCCACATGATGGTGATGTATTGCTCGCTCAGTGTCTGTGCACCGCAATATGCATTAAATGCCTTGAGTGCATCAGGAGTGGTGACGTGCGCGATATGCGCGATTCCTAACAGATCATGCGCAAGTGGCGCAGTGAGGGAGGCCTCTATATTTTTTCCTGCCGTGTACTCAATAATGATTGGCAGTCGTCGAGAAAGCGCGTCTAAAGAATCGGCGCCGAGTGCTTGACCATCGTCGGATGTGGCAATAATTCGAACAACTGGTGTGATGCGCCGCTCGGCGTCGTACACCTCGAGCAGTTGTGAAATTTCGCCACATAATTCAAGTAGTGCCTTTGGCGGAACCTCGGCTGGTCGACGTGGCACAACAGAATCTTTTCCGGCAATATGACGCATTCGCACATCAAAAACCAGTTGACCACGGTGTGGCGCAATGGTGATCGTCGTGGTGCGCCCCGACCCGGTGGCCTTAAACGTCTCTGAGATTTCCGCGCGAAAGACTTCATCATCGGGAGATTGCCTTACACGGATGCGCATATTTGCTGGCATTCTGTCTGCTGAGAAATAGCGATTGAGCCAATCCTTGACTTTGTCATTGCACGCTTGACGTATCTCTTCGGACCATTTCTTGGTCGGCAGGCTCATGGCATAGGTGGTCATCATGACCCCGTTTACGCTAACGACACGACCTATGGTTGCGAAGTGAGTTTCCGTGATGTTTTTAGCCTGTGGTGTATCAGCCTGTCGTTCACTTTTACGATTCCCCAGGCTTACCGAGTGCTACGGCGCAACACGGTAGAGGGGGTTTCGGTCTTTTCACAGATGCAGAGTTTGAGCGGTTCGATTCTGTGGGTCGTTTATGGGATTGTGTCCCATACCTATTTGGTGGTTACGGCCAACGTAATGACGATCGTTGGTTTTGGCACGGTGATTATCGCCCAGGTGCGCCACAGGGTGGTGTCATGGCAACGAGCAATATTTGTTGTGATCGCCGTGATCGTGATTGCAATCACTGCTGGCGTTGTCTCGCACGACTTACTCGGCTTGATCGCAGTCGTTGTCGGTGGCACTGGCATTGTGCCTCAGGCAATCCGTGCAGCTCGCACCACTCACCTTGTTGGTGTCTCGGTTGCAACCTTTGCAATGGTCGGCGTCATGTCGGTGTCGTGGGGGATTTATGGCCTGATGATTGGCGACCTCTTTGTGGCAACACCCAACGTTGTTATTGTGCCAAGTGCGTTATTTATTATGTTGCGCGCCTTGCAGTCACACCATCGTTATGGCAAGACCACCGATGCAACGGCGGTACCAGCACGTTGATGCGTTGCGGTCAAGGTAATTGTCTGACCTGTTTTGCCACGCACTAACCACGAGTGCAACACGCGATCTGGAGTGCCATCACTTTTTGCATCTCCACTGACGCGAAAGTGCACGCGACCATCTAGCTGGCCAAGTTTGACTCGAGGTGCAGAGTCGACAAGATCGCCAACTGCGACTCCGTCAATCTGTGCAGTCAGCGGCGACACAATGCTGTGTTTGCGCGCCCACGCGCTGATCTCGGTGCCGAGCCATCCTGTGTTGGCAATGCCCATGCGTACTCGCCAAACGCCATCACCAACCGACTGCGCATCGGCAAGTTTAATTTCAATTTTCGGTGATGCAAGTGCTTGAAAGAGTGCGAAATGTACATGCTCTTTAACTTCATCGCGCAACTTTGAAGGTGGCGCATTTGTCCAGATGCGAAAGTAGTCGCAGCCGCCAATTTCGACTGGCCCAAGTTGTGGGTGATCAAACTTTTTCCACGCAATATACGAGCCAGGTGCGTGCGTGTCGCTCCACTTGCACACTGCCAAATCTTGTTCGGGTGTAGGCCCGACATACCAAATGTTCAGTGGTGAGTGCTCACCAGTCGCGTGAAAAATTGCATCCCAAAATTCTGTTGTCCAACTAAACACGCCGAGGTGTTCATATGCCCAATCGTCGGCAGCGCCACTCATGGTGTCGCTCTTGTCCCATGTGAGATCTTCATACACAGAGTGCACTGGATAGCCAATGTGCTGCACTGAGTTTTTACCAAATTCGTTATATACCCAAATGTCAAACGGTGGCATTGTGGAATCGGCACGTGTGCTGGATGGGCGCAACATGAAGCCACCCGACGTGTGGAATGCGTTGTAGCCACACACGTTTGTTCGCGAACGAGCAGCGCGCACAAGTGCGTCAATTTCGGGTTCAGACATTGGGTGGTCGCCGGAACCAGTCACGGTTGTACTCCAACCTGCTGGAAAGTTGCGATTGAGGTCGAGGCCAGCGGGATCGCGTGGCATCGGAATCGTGAAGCCATCAAAGTTTTCCAACAAGCCCTCGTCGAGCAAGCGATAACGAGTTTTTCCCGCAGGCGCACCGAGTGGCCCAACAGCAATCATCACGCGAGCATCTTCATCGTGTTCCATCCACGCACCATCAACATCGGGTATGCGCATGGTGCGAATTGTTCCATCACCATCGATGTCTTCAACACTCAAGCCCGGCCAACGATGTCCATCGCGCCAAGGCCACGAACGAACACTTGAGCGGTGATACAGAGGTCGATCGAGAAGTGCATCTTCTGCGCCATCTGGGTTGACACGAGGCACGATATAAAACGTGCGCGTGCGCAATGCTTCAGTGACTTGATCGTGCTTGCCAAAGTTGTTGGCAAGAAAATCCAAGATGAACAATGCGGCAACACTGCCTGTCGCTTCGGTTGCGTGAATGTTGGCGTCGATCCAATGCGCTGGTTTGGTGTTGTGCGCACCAGTCGAAGTATCGGTCACCGTTGCTATCCACAAATCACGACCTTTGTACGACTTACCATATGTTTCGAGAGCAACAAGACCAGGAAATTGTTTTTGCAAGTCGTGCAACCACGACACCATCTCGTCGTATTTTAAAAAGCGATCAAAGTTATAGGTCATGGGCCAAGGTTACGCTGTGGTCTAGGAGGTGAATTCATGCCACATATTCCAGTGTTTCAGCACTCGACTGGAGAGTGGCGCCCCCGTTGGCGTGGACGTATTCATGCGATCGCAGTTGCAGTCACCATTCCCGCTGCAATCATTCTCACCCTCGTCACTCCTGCCGGCACAGCGCGCTTAGCAGTTGGCATATATGCGTTGTCACTGCTTGCGCTGTACTCAACATCTGCGTCGTACCACCTGTTTACGCGTTCGCTAAAAGGGCAGCAGATAATGCAACAGCTCGATCACGCGATGATCTACGTGCTGATTGCTGGTTCGTATACACCGGTTTGTCTGCTGGCCTTGCCGCGCAAAGTCGGTGTGCCATTCTTGCTCACAATTTGGGCTGCTGCCGCAGTTGGTATGGGTCTCAAATTCACGTGGAAAGCAAAGCGTGTTGGTCATGCGTTGTATTTGATTATTGGTTGGGCTGTGCTCGTGATTTTGCCCTGGGCGTATCACCGTGCTGGCTTTACAAGCCTGTTGCTGTATGCACTTGGCGGCATCGTCTACACCGTTGGCGCTGTGTTGTTCTACATTCAAAAACCAAAACTCTCACCCGAGATATTTGGCTTTCACGAAATCTGGCATGTGTTTACTGTCGTTGCTGGCATCTTGCACTTTGCCGGCGTCGGCGTGCTTATTTCGCTCGTCGGTTGACACCAAGCGAAACAATCGT